>NZ_BAAKJE010000291.1:0-228 GCF_059704565.1 Massilia sp. NBRC 108631 | reverse complement strand
CCTATAACATTGATAAGTTGTAGGCGAGAAGTGCGCATGTTGTGCGTAGTTGATACGCAATCGCTACATAATAAATCTGAATTCTTCCAAGTTTTAAAGCTGTTGCAGCGCCAGGGCGCTGCAAAGCTTACAAGTCAAAGCCTGATGACCATAGCAAATCGGTCCCACCCCTTCCCATCCCGAACAGGACCGTGAAACGATTTTGCGCCGATGATAGTGCTGCAACCA
>NZ_BAAKJE010000290.1:0-23643 GCF_059704565.1 Massilia sp. NBRC 108631 | reverse complement strand
CGGCCGTTGAACGTGATCAGGTTGCGCTGCACTTCGGCCGGGGTCAGGCCGGTGGTGGCGTTAGCCGTCTTGTCGTCCAGGATGGCCTGGCCTGTCGCATTCAGCGCGCGGATGTTCCATTGCGGCGTCACGTTGAACATATTGTTCACGTTGAACGACAGGGTCATCGACTTGCTCAGATTATAGTTCAGCGCGAAGTCGGTCAAGGTCTTGGTCTTGAAGGCCGTTTCCAGGTTGCTGTCCAGGCCAGCCTGGCGGAAATAGGTCGGACCGAACACGGTGTTGTTCAAGGACAGATTCAAGTCCTTGTAGTCCCAGTCGGCCCCGACGATGGTCTTGAACTTGGGACGCGAAGTGAACATCAGCGCCTCCTGGGTGGCGTCCAGCACCGACTGGCCGGCGCTGGCGATCGGCGGCGGATTGTTGACCGCGCCGTCGCGCTCGTTTTTCAAGGAATAGTTGCCCGACAGGTTAAGCGTCAGCTTGCCGTCCGCGAAGGGGATATTCTTGCGCGACAGCACGTAGTCTATGCCCGAGGTAACACTGGTCAGGGCGTTGACGAAGAAGCTCACCGACACGATGCCGGCCTTGGCCAGTTCCTGGTCCAGTTTCTTGGTCGGATCGCCGGTCGGGACGATTTCCTTGCCCAGCACGATGCGGTCCTTCACCTTGATGTGGTAGAAGTCGACCGTGATGCTGGTGTCGTTGTCCGGCTTCAGGCCCAGGCCCACCGTAATGTTGTTCGATTTCTCCGCCTTCAGCTTCGGCACTTCCAGCGCGCTGGCTTCCGGCGACACGTTGTTGATCAGGCCGGACACCTGGATGCCCTTGCCCGCCACGAAGGAGTACTGTTTCTTCTGCGTGAAAGTCTGCGCCAGCGACGGCGCGCGGAAACCGGTGGAGGCGGAGCCGCGCAAGGTCAGCTGCTCGCTCACTTTCAGGCGGGTCGATCCTTTCCAGACGAAGGCGCTGCCGAAGTCGGTGTATTTCTCATAGCGGCCGGTAGCGTCGACCAGCCATTTGTCGCTGATGTCCCAGGTGGCGCCGCCGTACACGCCGTAGTTGGAGCGCGATGAGGGGAAGGAATTGCGCGGGTCGTTGCCGGCATAGGAGTCCGCGCCGCCGTTGATGTAGGAGGCTTCTTCGCCGGCCAGCACCGCGTATTTTTCGTGCCGCAGCTCGGTACCGGCATAGGCGCTGACATTGCTGGCCACTTGCCTGGACACGTCGCCGTTCAGCACGAAGTGTTCGAACTTCACGCCGCCGGCATGGAAGCTGGTGGGCGACTGCACCTTGCTGGCGCCGGAGGCGAAGTCCGCCGCCATGCCGCGGTTGATCGAGTTCGCCACGCCGTATTCCTGCTCGTTGCCGCCGTAGGTCAGGCTGACGTCGGCGCTCCAGTCGCCCAGCGGGAACTTGACGCCGCCGGTGGCGTTGTAGTCGTCCAGCTTGCCGATGAAGCTGGGCACATAGCCCAGGTAAGGCGTGCCGGCCGCGTGCAGCAGGCCGTAGTCGGTCGGCCGCCAGTACGGCGTGCGGTAGTTGGCGTAGCTGTCGATTTTCTTGTGGATGTAGGCGGCGTTGCCGTAGATGGACACGCCGTCGCTCAGTTCGTAGCGGCTGTTGACCAGGGCCTTGGCGGCCTCGGTGGCCGGCGCGCCGTTGATGTTGCCCGCATCCGGCTTGAGCGCCAGGAAAGGCTCGACCTTGTTTTTCAGGAAGTCGGCAAAGACGTCGGTTTTGTCCATGAAGTCCGAGGTTTCGCCGCGCGCGTTGACAACGCCGGGGCGGTTGGACAGCTTGGTCTTGGACACGTCCAGCGTGAAGTTGACGAAGCCCTGGTCGCCCAGCGCGAGGCCCTTGTTCAGGCTCAGGCCGCCCATCTCGCCGTCGCGCTCATGGGTGATGCCGGCGCGCGCCGTCAGCGAGCCGCCTTCGGCCGCGTCCTTCAGGATGATGTTGACCACGCCGGCAATGGCGTCCGAGCCGTACTGGGCGGACGCGCCGTCGCGCAGCACTTCGATGCGCTTGATGGCGTCGGTCGGGATGGCGGAAATGTCGGCGCCGCTTTCGCCGCGGCCGGGAGAAGTCTGGGTGTAGATCAGCGAGCTGGCGTTCTTGCGCTTGCCGTTGATCAGGATCAGCACCCGGCTCGGCCCCATGTTGCGGATCTCGTAGGGATCCAGCAAGGAGGTCGCGTCGTTGACCGGGGTTTGCACGGTGTTAAAGGACGGCACGCGGAACTGCAGCGATTTGTCGAGCGAGTTCTGGCCGGTCTTGGTCAGTTCGCGCGCGCCCAGGATGTCGATCGGCACCGGGGTGTCGACCAGGGTGCGCTGTGCGCCACGGCTGCCGGTAGAAACGATTACCACCTTCTGGATGTCGTCCGCCGGTGCTTCGGCGGCAGCCGGTGCGGTGGCGGCGGGCTTGACTTCCTGCGCCAGGATGTAAGGGCTGGCGGACAACATCAACACTGCAAATGGAAAGCTCTTCTTCATGGATCTTCTCTCTTGTAACGGTGTTTTCTAGGTATGTAGGCGCTTGTGGCGGGTGTTACGAGGCTGAATGTAATATGTAACATTGCTATGAGTCCATTCATAAAGGTTATGGGAGCAGGAATACAACGTTCCACGACATTTCGCGAAAAGTGTTGTGATACTTGGTACTTTTCCTGTGTAAGATGAGGACGCACCCCGTCCGCGCGGCGGACGATACCACTTTATTTTTTTGGTGCGACTGCGGGGAAAATCGGGCCGCGCGAACGGCGGCCCGTCGGGTCAGCGGCGCGGCTTGCCCGGCGCGTTTTTCGGTGCTTTTTGCGCTGCGGAGCCTGCGGAATAAAGGGTCTTCGCGTCCTTGTGGGCCTGGTCGATGTTGCGCAAGGCCTGGTCTTCGTCGTGCTTGACGAAGAACTCGGCGTCCTGCGCGGCTACTACCAGTTTGATGGCGGCGGCGTCGGCCAGGTGGTACTTCTCGACGATCAGCGTGGTCACTTCGTCGAGATACTCTTCGTATGTCATTTCACTTGCCATTTCATTTCCTAAATGTGTCGCCGAAGAAATCGCCCTTGTTCCAGCTTGGCCTGTCGGCGGCGTTGGCGATCTCCAGCGCGATGTTGTAATTGAGCTGCGCGAAGCGCGCAGCGGCGTCGAAATTGAACGGCAGCTTCAGGTCGTCCGTCGGCTGGTGGTAGTTCGTGCTCAGGAAATGCTCCCACTGCTTGGCGCCGTCTTCGCCCTTCTGGAACGAGGCCATGCCGGTGGCCAGGAAAATCGAAGGGATGCCCTGGCGCACGAACATATAGTGGTCGGAACGGGTGAACAGGCCCTGCTCCGGCCACGGGTCGGGAATCAGCTCCAAATTCATCGGCTTGAGCGCGCGCGTCAGGTTGCCCTTCAGGCTGGAATGCTCGGCGCCGAAGGCCATCACGTTCTTGAAATCGAAGGTCAGCAAGGGCATGTCGAGATTGACGTTGGCCACGATGGCGCCGGCCGGCACGGTGGGGTTGGTGGCGAAGTAGTCTGCGCCCAGCAAGCCTTTTTCTTCGCCGGTGACGGCCACGAACAGGATGGAGCGCTTGGGCTTGACCTGGCCCTGGCTGAACAGGCGCGCCGTTTCGATCAGCGTGGCCACGCCGGAAGCGTTGTCCATGGCGCCGTTGAAGATGTTGTCGCCGCTCTTTTCCTTCACCTGGCCCAGGTGGTCCAGGTGGGCGCTGAACACCACGTATTCGTTTTTCAGCTTGGGGTCGCTGCCCTCGATCATGCCGACCACGTTGCTGCTCTTCAGGTCGTTGCGCGTGCTTTGCGAGGCCATGCGGGCCGACACGCCCAGGTCGCCGCGCTGCACCGGCTTCTCGGCCGCCACCTGCTCGTAGATGGCATCCAGCTTCAGCCTGGACTGCGCGAACAGCTTGCGCGCGGCCGGGATGCTGAGGCTGTACCGGTTTTGCAAGGTCGGCTGCTGGTGCGCCGCCACCCCGTTCTTGTCCACCCAGCTCATGCTGGGGATGTAGCGGTAATCCTTCAGCTTGGCGAACGGCACGGCTTTTTCCGAGCCCGGCGTGGGAATGGTGATCATGCCGACGGCGCCGTGGCGGGCGGCCGCTTCGCGCTTCAGCTCGCCGCTGGCGAAGTGCGCGCCTTCCTCGGTGGGGAAGCTGCGCGGCTTGCCGGACAGGACCACGACGATCTTGCCCTTCACGTCCACACCCGCGTAGTCGTGGTGCTTGAGACGGTCCGCCTCGATGCCGTAGCCGACAAACACCAGCGGCGCGCCAACGGCAGACTGGTCTTCCAGCAGGCTGCCGGAGGTTACGTACTCGTCCAGGTAGGCCAGCTTTTCAGTGCCGGCCTTGCCGCTCAGCTCCAGCACTGGCGATTCCTGCACCAGGCGCGTGGCGCGCAGCGGCACCTGCTGCAGGAAGCTGCCCTGGTCGCCCTTGGGCGCCAGGCCGTATTGCAGGAACTGCGTGGTGACGTAGTGCGCCGCAATGTCGTAGCCCCGGCTGCCGGTTTCGCGGCCTTCCAGCAAATCGTCCGCGAGGAAGGTCAGGTGGGCCCTGATCATGTTTTTGTCGGCGCGGATGTCTTGCGCATTTTGCGCGTGCGCGCCGGCCGCCAGGGCCAGCAGGCCGGCCGCCATTAGGGAGCGATGTTTCAGCACTATGTCTTCCTTAGTCTTGTTAAGTTGGGCGCTTCGGGATATCCAGGCCGCGCTGCACGGCGGGTCGCGCCAGGCAGCGTTCCAGCCAGGCCGGCACGCGCGACAGGCTGGCGTAGTCCACCAGCTCGCCCGCGCCGTAGAAGCCGATCAGGTTGCGCACCCAGCCTATCATGGAGATGTCGGCGATGGAATAGCCGTGGTCCATGATGTAGTCGCGGCCTTCCAGGCGCGCCTCCAGCACCGCCAGCAGGCGCTTGGTTTCATTCACGTAGCGCTGCAGCGGGCGTTTGTCCTCGTATTCGCGGCCGGCGAACTTGTGGAAGAAGCCCACCTGGCCGAACATCGGGCCGATGGCGGCCATCTGAAAGAACACCCACTGGATGGTTTCGTAGCGGGCGGCCGGGCCGGCCGGCAGGAACTGGCCGCTTTTCTCGGCCAGGTAGAGCAGGATGGCGCCCGATTCGAACAGCGCCAGCGGCTTGCCGCCCGGACCGTCGGGGTCGACGATGGCGGGAATTTTGCCGTTCGGGTTGAGCGACCTGAACTCCGGGGTATTGTTTTCGTCCTTCATGATGTCGACCAGGTGCGGCTCGTAGGCCAGGCCGGTTTCCTCCAGCATGATGGATACCTTGACGCCGTTCGGCGTCGGCAGCGAATACAACTGGATACGTTCGGGGTGCTGGGCGGGCCAGCGCTGGGCAATGACAAGGTCGGACATGGTGGTCTCCATCTTCAGTGAGAGATGGGAGTGTAGCGTTTGTGCGCAGACCGTGCTGGCACGGCCACGCAGGGCGGGTCAGCGGGAACCGCGTCACCCGCCGGGCGCGGCCGGCGGCGCTAGTCCTGCCACGCCTGCGCCAGCACCGCGCCGCAATCGGCGCGCGCGTCCAGCGAACCGAACACCCGCCCCCACTCGCTGTCGTAGCGGCTGGCGAGGAAGGCCTCCGCGCTGGCCTGCGAAGCCGACTCGCGCATCAGCACCGCCTGCGCCGCCAGCATCAGCTTCTGCGTGTAGCGCCGCGCGCCCGCTTCCAGCTGTTCCGGCGGCTGCCGCAGCGCGTCGCGCAGCCCGGCGATTTCCCCGCGCAGCCGCGCCTCGTCGCCGGCGCGCCGCTGCAGGTCGTCCAGCAGCACCTGCATGCTGTCCGGATGGCGTGCGATGGCGCGCAGCACGTCCAGGCACATCACATTGCCCGAGCCCTCCCAGATCGAATTGACGGGCGCTTCACGGAACAGGCGCGCCATCGGCCCGTCCTCCACGTAGCCGTTGCCGCCGAAAACTTCCATCGCCTCGCCCGCCATCTCCACCGCGCGCTTGCAGATCCAGAACTTGGCGGCAGGCGTGACGATGCGCTTCCACGCCTGCGCGGCCTCCCCCTGCTGGCCGAACGCGTGTGCCAGCTGCATGGACACGCGCAGCGCCGCTTCGCTCTCCAGCGCCATGTCGGCCAGCACGGAACGCATCAGCGGCTGCTCGAACAAGGTGCGGCCGAAGGCCTTGCGCTGGCGCGTGTGGTTCAGCGCCTGCACCAGCGCCTGGCGCATGAAGGCCGCGCTGGAGATGCTGTTGTGCAGCCGCGTGTTGGTGGCCATCTCGATGATGGTGGGGATGCCGCGCCCCTCCTCGCCCACCATCACGCCCCAGGCGCCGTGGAACTCCACTTCGCTGCTGGAATTGGAGCGGTTGCCCAGCTTGTCCTTCAGGCGCTGGATGTGGATGGGATTCTTGCTGCCGTCCGGGCGCCAGCGCGGCACGTAAAAACAGGACAGGCCGGCATCGGTGCGCGCCAGCACCAGGTGCGCGTCGCACATGGGCGCGGAGAAGAACCACTTGTGGCCGACAATGCTGTATTCGCCGCCGCGCCCGGCCGCGCCGCCGGCGTGGGTGGCGCGGGTGGTGTTGGAGCGCACGTCGGTGCCGCCCTGCTTTTCCGTCATGCCCATGCCGACCATGATCGATTGCTTGGCGGCGGCCGGCAGGTCGCGCGCGTCATGCTCGCTGGAGAACAGCAGCGGCTGCAACTGCGCAAACAGCGCCGGTTCCTGCTGCAGCACCGGGATGCAGGCAAACGTCATGCTCACCGGGCAGAAGGAGCCGGCTTCGATCTGGTTGTGCAGGTACTGGCCGGCGGCGTAGGCGGTCCATGCGCCGGCACGCTGTTCGGTGAAAGGCTGCGACACCAGGCCGTGGCGGCGCGTGATGGCCAGGAATTCGTGCCAGCTGGGATGAAACTCCACCACGTCGATGCGCTCGCCGGTGCGGCTGTGCGTGTGCAGCTCGGGCGGATGGCGGTTGGCCAGTTCGCCCATGCGGATCACGGCCTCGCTGCCCAGCAGTGCGCCCTGGCCGGCCAGCGCGTCGGCATGCCAGCCTGCGCCGCCGCGCGTCACGGCGTCCCGCAGCAGCGGGTCGGTCAGGTAGAGGTTGTAGTCTTTCAGCTCGGCAGCCTGGTTGCTGATCTCGTGGGTTTCCCATTGCATGGCGGTCTCCGTTGTCCGGTCGATTGATCCGATCGAATTAGTATAGGATTAAAGTGTGTTCAGCATGTTCGGATTCCACCCATGACAGATTCCAGCCGCGCGGCGCGCCAGAAGCCCCGCCGCAGGCCGCGCCAGGCACGCTCCTGGGCCACTTCGCTGGCCGTGCAGGAAGCCTTTGTTCGGGTTTTGCTGGCGCGCGGCTACGACGGCGTGACCATCCGCGAGGTGGCGGCGGTGGCAGGTGTGGGCATCGGTACGTTCTACGAGTACTTTCCCAACAAGGAAGCGCTGGCCGCAGTCTGCCTGCGCATGCGCATGAAGGCAGTGGTGACGGAGCTGGCCGCGCTGGCCGGCGCGGACGGGCCGGTGCACGGCCTGGTGGACGCCCTGCTGGACCGCATGGTGGAGCGCTTTGCGGGCCGCGCGGCGGAGTGGCAGGCGCTGCTGCAGCTGGAACGGCGCATCTCCACGCCGGAAGCCTATTCCCGGCTGTACCGCCTGGCCACCGACATGTGGGCGGCCGCGCTGGCGCGCGCGGCGCTGCCGGCGCAGGCGGCCTGGGTGGTGCACACCGCGTCCTACAGCGTGCTCACCCAGCGCGTCATGGAAGACGACCCGCGCACGGACGCGGCGGCCCTGCGGCGCCAGCTTGGCGTGCTGGTGCACGCCTACCTGGCGGAGCAAGGCCGGGGCCACGGCTAGCCGCGGCGCGGCGCATGGCGTACCATCTGCAACATCCCCACCACACCGCGAGACCGCCATGTTCAAATCCATCCGCCTGCTGCCCCTGCTGCTGGCCGCTTCCAGTGCCTGGGCGGTATCGCTGGCCGACCTGTCCAACAAGGACGTCAACGGCGCCCTGAAAGCCGCGCTGGAACGGGGCTCCACCGCCGCGGTCAGCAAACTGGGCGCCGAGAACGGCTTCCTCAACAATGAGAAAGTGAAAATCCAGCTGCCGCGCGTGCTGGAACAGGCCCGGCCCATCCTGAAAATGACGGGGCACGCGCAGCAGCTCGACGACCTGGTGGTGTCGATGAACCACGCGGCCGAGGCGGCCGTGCCGATGGCCAAGCCGCTGCTGGTGGACGCAGTCAAGAACATGACGCTGACCGACGCCAAGAACATCCTGAGCGGCGGCGACACGTCGGTGACGCAGTTCTTCCGCGAGAAGACGGCAGCCCAGCTGAGCGTGAAATTCCTGCCCATCGTGAAAAAAGTGACCGACAAGTCCGACCTCTCGGCCAAGTACAACGGCGCCCTGTCCCAGGTGTCGAAAATGGGACTGGCGCCGGCCGGCACGGTGGAAGACTATGTGACCCAGCGCGCGCTGGATGGGCTGTTCACCATGATAGGCGAAGAGGAAAAGGCGATCCGCAACGATCCGCTCGGTACCGGCAGCAAACTGATAGGCAAAGTGTTCGGCGCCCTGAAGTAGCAGCCAGGCGAATACTTTTTGTCGGGAAACTTTACACGGGCCGCCGACACGCCACGCCAACCCCTTGATTTATCAACAGTTGCAAATCAGGCATAAATTATGCTTTAGATTTCTCATTTGTTAATATTTCTGGGGGACCAAGTATGAAGCGCCTCTTTCTCGCGGCCCTGCTCGCCGTTTGCACCGCACTGGCCCACGCCGACATCATCTTCGACAACGGCCTCGGACAAGATTTCTCTCCGCGCAGCGGCTACTTTTCCACGGCGCTACAACAGCAGCGCCTGTACGACGATTTCAGCCTGGCCGGCACCTACGACATCGGGCACGTGTTTTTCCAGATGGGCCTGACGGAAGATCCGTTCTTCGGCTCCTTCACCTTTACCATCTACAACGACGCCGGCGGCGGCGCGATCGGCGGCGCCATCTACACCCGCACGCTCAACGTTGGCGACTACACGGCGGTACCGAACAGCATCATCAGCTACCCGTTCAGCACCTTCTACGACGTCACCTTCGCCACCGACGGCCTGACCCTGGGCGCCGGCAACTACCTGCTGAGCTTCTACGGCCTGGACCTGGAATTCCGCACCGCCAACACCGACGCCCCGAACGGCTACTTGCTGTGGCAGCAGGAAGACACCGGCGACGTGTTCGCCATTGATGGCGGCCTGCCCTTCCGCCTGGACGGCAGCGTACCGTCCAGCACGGTCCCTGAACCGTCCAGCCTGCTGCTCTCGGCCGCCGCGCTGGCCGCGCTGGCCTTCCACCGCCGCCGGCGCCAGCACTAAGCCGCCAGCAGCGGACTCCCCCTCTCCACCAGCAAGTCGGTGAACGCGCGCACCCGCAACGGCATATGGCGCTGGTTGCGGAAAATGGCCGACACCTCTTCCGTGTCGCCCGGATTGTAGCCGGACAGCAGTTCCACCAGCCGCCCGGCCTGCAGCTCGGCCGCCACGTGGAGCATGGCCAGCCGGCTGACGCCCAGGCCGTCCAGCGTGAGCTGGCGCATGGTTTCACCGTTGTGGGTGAGCATGCCGTCCTGCACCGGCAAGTGCACAGTCTGGCCGCCGAGGCGGAACGGCCATTCATCGAGCGGACGGCGGAAATTGAAGCAGCGGTGCCGGGCCAACCCGCCCGGCTCCTGCGGGACGCCCCCCTGTTGCAGATAGCGCGGCGCCGCCACCACGGCGCGCCAGCTGCGGCCCGGCACCCGGGCGTGGAAACTGGCGTCGGCCAGCGGGCCCATGCGGATGGCCAGCGGGCGCCCCGTCATCAACGGTCCCGCCATCCGGGCCGAAGGCGGCACGGTGCAGACCATCGCCTGAGCCGGACTGCGGATTGCAAATTCCGGCTTCCGGATTCCGGCCGCCTATTCCGCGGAATCGGCGCTGCGGGCATGCTGCAGCGCTTCCCACAGTTCGCGGTACTCGAGCCGCTCGGCCATCGCCTCGATGCCGCGCGCCAGCGCCGGGTGCTGCGGCGCCACGCGCAGCAGCAGTTCGTTTAGCTGCTTGCGGTCCAGGTGCTGCACCGCGTTGCACAGCGCGCTGTAGGTGGCGCCGTCCAGCGCCTGCACATCGCCCGGCAGCAGCACCGCCGGGGCCGGCGCGGGCTCGGCTGCGGATGCGTCAGCTCCGGCCCCGCTGCCGTCACCGGGTCCAGGCTGCGGACGCGCTGCCTGGACCGGCTGCGGCGCGGCGGTCGGCAGCGTTCCGAGCTGGCCGACGTCGCTCAAGCCGCCCGGCGGCGGCGCTTGCTGCGCATCCATCCGCGACAGCGCCAGCACCTGGTCTATCAGCGCCAGCAAATGCTTGCCCGAGTAATGGATGAAGCGCAGGTTTTCCAGCTCGTCCTGGCTCAGCGACTGCGAGCGCGTCATCAGTTCCGAGAAACCGATCACCGCATTGAGCGGCGTGCGCAATTCATGGCTCATATTTGACAGGAACACGCTCTTGGCGCGGTTGGCCGCCTCGGCGCGGTCCAGCGCGGAGGCCAGCGCCCGCGTGCGCTCGTCCACCAGCTGCTCCAGCCGGCTGCGGTAACTGGCCAGTTCCCTCTCGGCCAGCGTGCGCTCGGCGTCGATGTAGGCCAGGCGCTGCTGCGTCTCGCCAATCCAGCCCAGCACGCTGTCGCGCGGCGCATCCGGCAGCGGGGCGGAAAAGTCGCCGCTGCCCAGGCGCGCGATGTGGCCGTACAGCTGCGGTACGCTGCCGCCCAGCACCGCCAGCACTTCGCCGCGCGCCATCCATACCAGCGCCAGCAGCATCGCCACCAGGCACAGGAACACCACGCGCAGCTGCAGCGCGCGCTGCTCGCTCAGCCGCACCGCCTTCAGCGTGCGCTCGTCCGTCATGACCGCGAACTGGCGGATAGGCTCCATGATGGCAGCCTTGGCCTGGTGATAGGCGGCGTCGTGCAGCACGGCGATGGCGCGCGCGCGGGCCGCCGCGCCGCCCGGCGTGCCAGGCGCAGCCTGCTCCACCAGGCGCATGGCGGCGAATTCGGTGGCCGTCAGCGCGTCCGAGCGCTGCCTGGCCTGCTCCAGCACGGCGATCTCCTGGGCCATGAAACCGGCGCGCCGTATCAGCTCGTGCAAGGGCACGGCGTTGCCGGGCGGGCCGGTAAAGCTGGCGCCGGCGGGCACCAGGTCCCAGTAAATGTCGGGATGCTTGGCCGAGCGCGGCAAGCGCCCGTCGCGCACCGCCAGGATCTGCTCGAAGTGCTGCTTGTAGACCGGATCGCCGGTGGCGGCGAAGCTGCGCGCCATGCGGGTCAGCTCGTCCGAGGACTGGCGCAGTTCGCTGGCCAGGAAGGTGGAACGCTGGCGCACGTCGTTGGCAACGTCGATCTTCTTCTCGGCCCGCACATAGAACACGAAGCTGGCGGCCAGCAGCAGCGACACCGCCAGCGTCAGCCAGAGGTGCACGGACAGGCGGGACAGGCGTCGGTTGGGGGCGGCCGTGCTGAGCATAGTCGTTCAGGTCTGTGAGGGCGCGCTCATGGTATGCCTATCATCCGGCAGGGGCAAGCGATGTTGCAATTGACTCCCGCGAATTTGCAGTTCGTCGCAAAAACCACCACAGCGGCGCGGGCGAAATTACAATGGCCTCACTGACAACTTGAATAACCCAGGGAAAACCATGCGCCGTCTCTTGATTCAAACCGCCATCGCCACGCTCGCCTTCACCAGCTCCGCATACGCGGACGAACAGGTGCGCACCTTGCAGCCGTTCACCGCCATCGACAGCAAAGGGGCGTACAGCATCGTGGTGGAGGGCGGCAAAACGCAATCCGTGAAACTGTCTGGCACCGACAAATTCATCGGCAACCTGGTGACCGAAGTGGTGAACGGCGAACTGAAAATCTACCACCGCGACGGCGGCGGCAAGAACGCCAACGGCGATCCGCGCATCATCATCACGGTGCCGTCGCTGGTCAAGTTCATCGGCGAAGGCGCGGGCGAAACGGTATTGAAGAACATGGCCGGCGAGCGCCTCGACGTGAGCTACCAGGGCGCGGGGCGTTTCGCCGCGCAGGGCAAGGTCAAGCTGCTGCGCCTGAAGGCGCAGGGCGTGGGCGAAGTAGACACCAAGGACCTTGCCGCCGAACGCGCCGACGTGAACTTCAACGGCATCGGCAATGTGAAGGTCAGCGCGAGCGACACGCTGAACGCGGTGGTAAACGGCATGGGCAACCTGACCTACTACGGCAAGCCGCGCCACCTGAACAAGACCGTCAACGGCATCGGCAACGTCAACGCCGGCGACTGATCCCGGGGCCCGGCCCTAGCGCAGGCTGCCGGCCAGGCGCGGCGAGGACAGCAACTGGCGGAACGCGGCCCAGCGCTGGGCGCGCGCCGTTTCCGGATCGGCCGAGGTGGCGTGGCGCTTCACGTAGTCGCCCACCAGGTCGGCGCCCACCGTGTAGTTGATGACGTAGCCCCGGTTGGCCTCATAGAAGCGGATGCGCTGCTCGGCCTTCTCGGGCGGATACAGCAGCACGTTCACCAGCCACTCCACGGTTTGTTCGCGCGTGGCCTTGCCGTCCAGGTAGGCGCGCGCGGCGTCGTTGTCGGCATAGGCCAGCTTGCCGAACAGCTGCGTCAGCGCCGCGTATTTGTCGGCCAGCGCCGGGTCCAGCCCGGCCAGCGGATACAGCACGTCGCGCTCGAAGGCCAGCCGCTCCTGCGGCGTGAACGCCATCAGGATGCCGTAGTTGGCGCTGCCCTCTGCCACCAGCGACATCGGCGAATACAGCGGGTAGACGCTGAACTCCTGCCAGTTCTTGCCCTTGACCAGGGTCTGTTCCAGCAGCGCGTTGTAGACGTGGTGGCCGGGATAGCCTTCATGGCAGCCCAGGTCCACCGCGCGCTCGATATAGATGGGGAATTCGGTGTTGATCTGGATCAGGCTGTGCGCGTCGCCCTTGTACCAGTTGTAGCCGGACCACGGCTGGTTCTGCACGAACTCCAGCACGAAGCTCTCGTTGGCCGGCATGGAAATATACTTCGCGCTGCGCTCGCGGCAGGCGCGGATGGCAGCCTCCATCACGGGGCGCAGCTTGTCCTTGGGGATTTCAACGCGGGCGCGGAAGGCTTTCACGCGGTCGGCCAGCGGGCCCTGTCCGCCAAGCAGCTTGCCGATGCGGTCCTGCAGCTCCAGGTAATAGGCGCGGTCGTGGCGCGGCGCCACTGCGTTGTACATGGTGGCGGTTTCCTCGTCGAAGCTGAACTTCTTGCCGCCCAGCATATCGACCCGCATCACCATGGATTGCAACTGCTTGTCGAGGAAGGCGATGCGCAGCGCCTCGTCGGCGTCGCCGCCGGCAGCTACCGGGGGCAGCGCCTTGCGCGCCGCCTCCGCCTCGCTGCGGATGGCGGCCAGGCTCAGCTTCTCCTTCACCGCCTGCTCCTGCAGCTGCGCCGGTCCGTAATAAGCGTCCACATAGGAAGCGTCATGCTGGCCCACGGCCAGCACCAGCTTCATGTAGCGTTCGCCCACCTCCTGAACCGGCGCCGCCCAGGCACTGCCTGCGATCAGCATGGCCACACCTCCCGCAAGCAGTTTACGCATGCACTATCCTTTACTTTTTCTTGGTGTCCTTCTTGGCAGGAGCCTTGGCTGGCGCCGGCGCCGCCGCCGGCTGCGATGCCGGCGTGCTGCCACCCTGCACACCCAGCGCGCCGCCGGTACCCAGGCCGCCCGCTACTTCCTGCGCCTTGTAATTGCGCACCGCTTTCACCAGCTGGTTATACGAGTCCATGAAAGCGGCAGTGAGGATTTTACCCTCAGGCGTGTTGGAATAGCCACCGGCACCCGCAAAACCGCCGGCGAACAGGCCGCCGAACATATTGAAGTCGAAGTTCTTGGCGCTGCCTTCGGCCGCAGCGAGCTGCACCCCGGAACGGTTGTCGATCATGATCAGCGTGGTAGCGGCCTCATTCGATTTCATGCCGCCCGCTACCATGCCGGCCACGCTGCCGATCAGGCCAAAGCCGCCCAGCGCACCGCCCATGCCGGAAGTACCCTTCTGGCTGAAGTTGATGGTAGGGCTCATGGTGTAATCGGCGGCGACCATCTGGCCCTTGCCGAAGTTGCTGCCGCCGCGCATTTCGCCGCTCTGCTGGATGTCGCGCTCCATGTTCATGTTCTTCAGCGCGGCGCCGCGCTCGACCACCACGAAACAGTTGGACTGCTGGATCATCATGCGCAGCACCGGCACGGTGGAGCCCAGCTTGTACTGCGACAGCGCGTGATACCACGGCGCGGACTGGTCTTCCACCACGCCCAGCGTGCCGAGCGGCTTGTCGCATTTTTCCAGCTGCGAGCTGGCGTTGGCCGCGTTGGCGCCGCCTGCAGCGCCGGTGGCGACAGTGCCGCCGCCGCCCAGTTGCGGCTGGGTGCCGGCGCAGCCGGTCAGCGCCAGCGCGGCGATGGCTGCTGCGAGATATTTTCCCTGGATCTGGATCGTTTTATTGGTCTTCATGGTCGTACTCCCCTGGTCGTTTGCGTGGGCAAAGCTGAGCTTCATTTTAGTCGTGGGGGAGTATATTTCAATCAACTAGTTAGATTCTATACAATTGTCACACTAGTAATTATATTTATTGATCAATTTCCTGCGGCCGATAGTGTTCGCTTATACAGGCGCATCCACAGGCTTTCCGGCGACATCACGAAGCCCATCACCTCCCGCGCTTGCTCACCGGTGGCCGTGCGCACCGCGTCCACCTCATAACGCGCCAGCACCATGGCGATGGCGATCTTGATCTCCAGCAGCGCCAGGTAGCGCCCCGGGCAGGTGCGCGGCCCGGCGCCAAACGGCACGCCCACCTTCTTGTCGGCGGATATCTGCCCCTGCGCATCGGGCAGCCAGCGCCGGGGATCGAATTCGGCGGCGCGCGGGAAATGGCTGTCGGACACGCTATGGTGCCGCAGCACGCACCACACCAGATCCCCGGCCTTCACTTCGATGTCCGCCACCGCCGTGTCGCGCAGCGCTTCCAGCGGCATGAACGGCGCCACCGGCTTCAGGCGCATGGCTTCCTGGATGCACGCGTCCAGGTAGTCCAGCGCATCCATCTGCTCGATGCTGAAGGATGCGGCATCCGGCGCATGGCGCAGCACTTCCTCGCGCGCGGTCTGCATGGCCTGCGGGTGGCGCTGCAGCAGGTAAAGCAGCCAGGCGATGGTGTTGGCGGTGGTATCCTCGCCGGCCAGCAGCATGGTCGAGACATTGCCGGCCACGGAACGGTCGTCCACGCCGCTGTCCTGCTGGTCGGCGGCGGCGATCATGGCTTCCAGCAGATTGCCGGGACGCGCCACGCGCAGCGGGTCGGCCGCCATGCGCGTGCGGGCCTGAGCGATCAGTTCGTCGACCGCGCTGGCCAGCGCCGCCGCCGAACGCTCCAGGCGGCGGTCCTGCGGCAGCTTGAAGTAGCGCCAGTACGGCAGCAGCGTGAGGCTGCGGCGCGCGATGCCCGGCAGGATGACGTCCAGGTGGCGCTGTATGGTGTCCTCGCCGCAGTCGATGGTATTCACTTCCGTGCCGAATGCCAGGCCGGCGATGATGTCGACCGTGTAGCGCTTCAAATCCGCCGCCAGGTCGATCTCCTGCCCGGCCTGCGCGATACCGTCCCAGCGCCGCTGCAGGCGCAACGCCACTTTCACCAGCGCCGGGAAATACGCCTTGATGGCGTGCGGCGCGAAGCCCTGCATCACCATGCGGCGCTGGTTGCGCCACTCGCTGCCCTCGGCCATGAACAGGCCGGGCAGGCCGCCCAGTTCATCGGAGATCATGGCCGTCACGCTGGGGCGGCGAAAGCCGTCCGGCCGGTCGCGCAGGATGGCGGCCACCGCTTCATGGTCGGCCACCACCAGCACCCGCGTGCGGCCGAAATGCACGGGGAAGTAGGCGCCGTAGCGCTGGCACCAGCGTTCGATGTCGCGGTGCACGCTGAGCGGCCTGATTTGCAGCAGGTTGCCGACCAGCGGCCATGGGCGCGGTCCGGGCAGCGATGGGATGCGGCGCAGCGGCGGCCGGCTTTCAGCGGTCAAGGTAACGGATGTAGTCATAGTGACATCATATCCCATATCGATTTCACAACCTGCCGGGCCAGCGGTGCGAGGCGAAAAACCGTGCCGGCGTACCATCCCGGCATGGACCCGCACCGCATTCCGGCACGGCTGGCAGCAGCCGTGCTATCGCTGGCAAGCTGCTGCACCGCCATGGCGCAGCAGGCGGGCGGCGCTGCACCTGCCGCCGCCGCACCCGCAGTGCCGACCGTGACCATCCCCTACACGCGCGACCCGGTCGACAAGTCCTACCGCAAAATGGTGCGCGGCATGGAGCGCTACCAGCGCGAACGGGCACTGGCGCCGCGCTCCGCACTGCGCTTCCAGGTGCTGCCGCGCCAGCCCGGCGTGAAACTGGACGGCGTCACCCTGAAAGTGGTGGGCGACAGCATCGCGCTGCCGGTGGCCATGGCGACGGACCACAGTTTCACGCTGGAGCGCAATGAACAGGCCTTGCGCGAGGATGCGGCGCTGGTGGCCAACCGCAAGACCAGCAGCATGACCTGGCGCGCCATGGTGCGCAGCGAAGGCGTGCCCGCCGGGATGCGGCGGCTGGGCGACCTGCGGCTGGAATGCCTGGTCGGGATGGAGGCGGGACTGGTATCGAACAACTCCGCCCTGTTCGCATGGCTGAACGACATGCTGACCGATGCGGACAAGGTATGCGCTTCGCCGGAGGGTAACTACCTGCAGTTTGCGGACCGGCCGCTGTTCGGAGTGACGCTGCACGCGGGAGCGCGTTCGATGGCGCTGCCGTTCAGGGCCTTGTACGCGGGCGGCACGCAAACCGAAGCCACCCTGCCCTATTGCGATTGCCAGGTCCTGCTGGACCGCAGCTACTATGCGCCGGTGTGGGACCGCAGCTGGCCGGACGATGCGCTGCTCAGTTTCCAGTACATGGACGACGCGGCGGAGCCGGTGCCGCCCCGGTTGGCCAGCAAAGAAGCGGCGCGCGCGGCGCTGGGGGAGCCGGCGGCCGCGCTGCGCTTCGACAGCGGCTATGAGGTATGGCAGTACCGGTATCCGCCCGCCGCGAGCCTGCCGAAGGGGGAGGACGGCAGGCCGCAGATGGCGGAACTGGTACTGTTGTTCGACAGCGGCGGCGCAACACGCCAGTACCGCCGCCGCGAACCATAGCCGCCGTGGGACATCGCCTCAGTCGTTGGCCTGAGGCGAATACTTGTCGGCCTGCGCTTTCGCGCCCACGCCGTGGGTGCGCACGTCGGCGGAAATCGGCAGCATGGACGCATCCCACGCCTCCCACTGCTGCTTCAGTTCCGCCAGCCGCTCGGGATGCTTGCGCGCCAGGTTGGCCCGTTCGCGCTGGTCCTGCTCAACGTTAAACAGGTACTCGTTGCCGTTGATCTTCAGGTATTTCCAGTCGCCCGCCCGCACCGCGCGCTGCGCGTTGGCCTTGTAGCGCCAGAACAGCGTGCGCTCCACTGCGGGCTGTTCGCCCAGCAGCACCGGCAGCAGGTTCCGGCCGTCCGGCGGATAAGCCGCATCCGGCTGCGTGCCCGCCGCCGCCAGCAGGGTGGGCAGCCAGTCCATGCTGATGGCCACCTGCTTGCTCACCTGGCCGGCTTGCACGCGCGCCGGCCAGCGTACGATGCCGGGTACGCGGATGCCGCCTTCCAGCAGCTCGGTCTTCTGGCCGCTGAACGGCCAGGTCTTGGAGAACCGCTCGCCGCCGTTGTCGCTGGTGAAGACCACGATGGTGTTCTCCGCCAGCCCCTGCTTCTCCAGCGCCTGCAGCACCCGGCCGATGGACGCGTCCAGCGCCACCACCATCTTGGCGTAGGTGGCCAGGTCGCCGCCGTCGTAGTGGAAGATGTTGTCGATCTGCCTGGACACCGCCTCGTCCTTCGGCCCTTCCCACGGCCAGTGCGGCGCGGTGTAGTGCAGCGACAGGAAGAAGGGCTTGGACTTGTCCTGCTTCTTCACGTAGGCGGCGGCGCGGTCGCCCAGCAGGTCGGTGTAGTAGCCCACTTCGCTCACCGCCACTTCGCCTTCGTACAGGTCTTCCTTCACGTTCGGGCCCACGCCCGGCTTGTGGGTGAAGTAGTCGATGGCGCCGCCGTAGTTGCCGTAGAAGGAATCGTAGCCGCTCTTCAGCGGGCCGAAATTCGGCAAGGAACCCAGGTGCCACTTGCCGATCAGCGCCGTGTTGTAGCCGGCCTTCTTCAGCAGCGAGGGCAAGGTGGGATGCCCGGGCGGCAGGCCGATGGTGTCGGACGCGCCGGCGATCGGCTCTTCCAGCCCGCCGCGCAGGCGGTACTGGTAGCGGCCCGTGATCAGCCCGAAGCGGGTGGCCGAGCACACCGCCGAGTTCGAATATGCCTGCGTCAGCCGCAGGCCCTGGGCGGCCAGCTTGTCCAGGTTGGGGGTGCGGAAGTCGGTCTGTCCATACACGCTCAGGTCGCCCCAGCCCAGGTCGTCGGCCAGGATGAAGATGACGTTGGGCTGGCCGTGCGCCCGGTCGGCGCTCCTGCCGGCCTTGCCGGCGGCCAGCGCCAGCGTAGGGGCCAGCGATTGCGCAACGGCCAGCGTGGACCAGCCACCGAGGCCACCGATCACGGTGCGGCGTTTTTTATTGATGCTCATGTCTGCTCCTTGTTCAGAATTCGTGGCGGGCGGTCACGCCCACGGTGCGCGGCGTGGCGATCACCGCGTTGTAGGAACCGAAACCGCTGTTCCACATGCTGGTGTAGTAGTGCTTGTCGAAGGCGTTCTTGACCCACAGCGACACGTCCCAAGCGGCGCCGCGCGTGGTGCGCAGGCCAACGGAGAAATTGCTCACACTGTAACCCGGGATCTTCGAGTATTCGGAAGCATCCAGCGTGCCGTAGGTGGAGGCGCGGTAGGCGTAGTTGGCGTTGTAATACGCTTGCACGCCTTCCGCCGCCACGTGCGCGTACTGTGCACCCAGGTTGCCGATCCAGCGCGGCGCATTCACCAGCGCGTTGCGGCCGGACAGGTCGCAGAAGGTGGCGCTGCGCTCCGGCGGGCACGGCGCGTTGCGGTAGTCCAGATAGCTGGCGTCGTTGAAGGAGCCGTTGGCGCGCAGGGTCAGCCCCTTGAACGGCGTGGCGATGGCTTCGAGCTCCAGGCCGCGCGTGCGCACGTCGCCCGCATTGGTCAGATAGGAACTGCGGCTGACCGGGTCATACGCGTTGCTCTGGTAGCCGTGCACCACGGTGGCGAACAGGTTGCCGTTCAGCTGCAGGCGGTGGTTCAGCAGGGTGCTCTTTACACCCAGTTCCAGCGCGTTGGCGCGCTCGGTCCCCACCAGCATCGAGGCCACGCCGCCCGCGCCCGGCACGGACAAGTTGATGCCGCCCGACTTTTCGCCGTGCGACAGGCTGGAATACAGCAGCACTTCCGGCGTCAGCTTGTAGCCGGTGCTGAGCAGCGCGGTAGGGCTGAACTGGGTCAGGCCCAGGCTACCGGAATCGTAGGCGCCGTAGCGGGCGTTGCGCGCGGCCAGCGCAGCGCCGGTGACGGCGGCGCCGCCGGTGGGCGCATAACGCACCACGCGCGCGGTCTTGTCCTCGTAGCTGGCGCGCACGCCGGCCGTGAAGTCCAGCTTGTCCGTGGCGTGCCAGGTGGACTGGGCGAACAGCGCGTAGCTGTTCACGCGCAGCTGGCCCGGCGCGTTGCTGCTCAAATTGGACCAGGCGCCGGCCGGGTTGCCGTTGTAGACGTCGGCCAGCGGGCCGTTCACGGTGAAGGAGTTGTTGCTCAGCTCCTGGTAGTAGTAATAGGCGCCGAACACCGACTCCAGCGCCTGGCCGGACGGCGTGGCCCAGCGCAGTTCCTGCGTGAACTGCTTGTGGCGCGCCGAGGCGCCCACGTTCAGCGTGACGGGCACGGCCAGGCCGTCGTCGTTGCGCGGCGTGAAGTTCCAATAGCGGTAAGCGCTGACGGAGGTGAGCTTGTGGTCGCCCGCCAGCGTCCAGTTGGCCTCGGCCGAGGCGCCGCCCTGGTGCACCGTCACGTGCGAACCGGAGTCCAGGTTGACCGCGCGCTGCGTGGGGTCCAGCACCGGCGTGGCGCCCACCAGCTTGGCTTGCGCAATCGCGCGGCCGCTCGGGCCGGCGTTGTAGAACACCAGCGTGCCGTTGTTCGAGTCTTCCTCGTTGTAGTCGGCGATCACGCGCAGGCTGAAGTCGCGGCTCGGCTCATACAGCGCCTGGGCGCGGAAGCCCTGGCGGTCGCCGCCCTGCACCTTGCCGCCGTCGTACAGGTTGGTGATGTAGCCGTCCTCGCGGGTCTTGTAGGCCGACACGCGGCCGGCCAGCGTATCCGTCAGCCCGCCGGACAGCACCAGCTTGGCCTGGCCGTAGCCGAACTGGCCGCCCGACAGCTCGATGCTGCGCTCGGGATTGAAGGTGGGCTTCCTGGTGGCGATATTGAGCACGCCGGCGGTGGTGTTCTTGCCGAACAGCGTGCCCTGCGGACCGCGCAGCAGTTCCAGCTGCTGCACGTCGAGCGCATCGAAGGCGGCCATGCCGGGACGGGCCAGGTAGACGTTGTCCAGATAGATGCCGACACTGCCCTCCAGGCCGTCGCTGGCCGGATTGTTGCCCAGGCCGCGTACGGCAAAGCTCATCTGGCGGGCGTGCACATAATTGATGGTGGTGCTGGGCAGCAGCTGCTGCAAGTCCTGCACGCGGTAGGTGCGGCTGCCGTCCAGCGCATCCTCGCCCAGCACGGTCATCGGCGTGGGCACGTTCTGCGCGCTTTCGACGCGGCGCCGGGTCGTCACCAGCACGCTCTGCACGGCGCCAACGATGACCGGGTCGGCGCCGCTGGCTGCGGCAGTTGCCGCGCTGGCGGCGCCGGCTACACTGGCGGCCGCCCCGGCCTGAGCGTCAGCCGCTTCGGCGCCGGCCACGGCAGCGCCGGCTGCCGCAGCGACGGCGGCATGGGCCGGTGCCGCCATTGCGGCTGCTGCCATGACGGCAAGCGCGATGGTGCTCAGTTGCGTGCCCAGTTGCGTGCCCAGTTGCGTGCCCAGTTGCGTGCCCAGTTGCAGAACCGGCCGCGATGGGCTGCGCCGGGTGTTACGGTCTGCTGCAAAATGCTGTACCACTTTACTCCCCTTGTTTGAATTTTTGGCGAGCGCCTCCCTGCCGTTGCGGCATGCTGCAAGCGGGGGCGCTGCTGGTTTGCCTGTTACTTGTCGGCGAGCGCTTTTTCCGAGCGCGGAGTGCCCTGTGGTACCCATTCGTAAGGGACCGGCTGCGCGCGATAGACCCAGTTGGTCCTCACCTGCTTGCCTCCACCGCCGACGGCGGAATTACCGAAATAGGGACTGACGTATTCCCACACGATGTCGCCCTGCGGCGTGACCTGGAAGAAGCGTCCGTTCATGCCCTCGTCCACCAGCGTGTTCCCGTTCGGCAGGCGGCGCGCGCTGCTGATGAAGGCGCTGTAAAAGCTCCATTGGGTCTGGCTGGAATCGGCCGCAGTGTACTGCCACACGATCTGCTTGCTGATGGGATCGATCTCCAGCACCCGCGAGTGCGGAAAGATGCCGGGGCTGACGCGCGGATAGCCCGCCTCGCCCTGGTTGTCGAACACCAGGATATTGCCGGCGCCCGGCAAGCCTTTGGCGATCAGGTGCGCGTCGTGCAGGCCGATGATCTGGTCCACCGGGCGCGGCACCTTGCTGCCGGCGATGGCCGGATAGTCCGGCCCCAGGTTCCACACCACCTTGCCGCTGTGCTTGTCGATGATGGCGATGAAGTTCGCCTCGCGCGAATCGATGATGATGTTATCGGGATGGAAGCGCTGGTCGCCCTGGTCGAACCACTTGTTCGCGCCCAGCACCGCCATATTGTTCACGTGCAGATAGTCCACCGGCCCGGCGCCGTAGCGCGGCTGCGCTGCGCGCACCAGCTTCAGCGCTTCCGGAGAAAAGCCGAATTCTTCCAGATGCTCCGAGGCCACCCACTTCCACGCTATTGAGCCGGACGGCGTGACCTCGTAGATCACGTCATCCAGCACCTGCGCGGCCTGGAAGCCCGCCACGCTGTGCACCAGGTTGGCCAGCACCAGCGTATTGCCGTTGGCGAGGCGGCGCCAGTCGTGGTGCTGCTTGGCCGCGCCGCCGGGCGCGCCGCCGCTGGCCACTGAGGCCGAACCATAAGCCTCCTGCGCGCCGGCGCCCCATTGCCACACCACCTTGCCGTTCCAATCCAGTTCGCCGATGCTGGTGTTGCCCAGGCCGTTGCCAGTGGTCTGCGCGCCCGGCACGCTGCCCAGTTGCAGCAGGATGTTGCCGCGTTTTCCATCGGCCAGCGCAGGGTCCAGCAGCACCGGCGGGAAACCCTCGTGCGGCCACTGGCGCACCTCGTTGCCGTTCATGTCGATCAGGTGGGTGCGCTTGTCCTGGCCGCTGAACAGCACGTAGCTGTTATAGGCGCGGACCGGATCGTAGCGCGTCACGCCGGTGGGGAAGACGCTGGGCGCCGCCATCGCGGCGCTTGCAGCCATCATCAGGCAAACGCCCGCCGCCGCTGTCCACGCCACCGCCCGCACTGCCGCCCCTGCCTTCGCTACCGCCATCACAGCCTCCTTGTATGTCTCGCAATGTTGAAATTCGAGACTGCATCATAGGGAGGCCGCCGGTGCGGCACCACGAATCATTTCGCATACTGTTATTTGGCGTGCTGGCATTAGCTCATAGCCAAACACGCAGGTTTCAGTGCGGGACGACGGCGAACCTGAGCATGTCCGGCGGATAGTACTGCTGGAAATAGCGCCACAGCACTCCCCTGGACGCTTCGTTCAGCAAAGCGTGCAGCGCGCGCTGGTCGGCCGCCTGCAGCGAGCGGCGCGACACATAGGCGCCGCTCTCCGTCATCGGCAGGCCGGCCAGGGGCTGGTACGCCAGCTGCGCCAGCAGTGCCTGCGCGGCGGGGTCGGCGTTGAGCGAGGACATGAAGATGGCTGGCGCCATCACGGTGAAATCCGCGCGGCCGGCCTTGAGCAGGCGGCCGACGGAAGCCAGGTCGTCTGCGTAGTCGATGCGGCGCTCGGCCTCCAGCTGCCGCAGCAGCGCGTCGTACTCGTCGCCGAACGAGTACGACCGCACCACCACGCCGCGCAGATTCTTCTGTGCCAGCAGCGCCTGTACGCTGTGCGCCGCCAGCTTGCGCGCCTTCAGGCTGATAAGTTCCACCTTCCACTTCATCATCGGAACAAAGGTGGCGCGCAGATCGCGGTCAGCGCTGCGCGACGCGGGCACCATCAAGTCGGCCTGGCCGGATTCGAGGAACTGGAATGCCATGCGGGCGCGCGGCATCACGGGAAATTCAAATGTGCAGCCGGCCTTGGCGCCCAGCTCGCGCAGCGTATCCGGTATCACGCCGGACACGCTGTTCCCCTGCACGATGACGCTATAGCCGGTCGGCGAAGCGGGCACCCGGATGGCCCGCGAGCAGCCGGCGCTGGCCGGCTGCGGCAGCAGCGTAGCGGCCACCA
>NZ_BAAKJE010000289.1:0-35444 GCF_059704565.1 Massilia sp. NBRC 108631 | reverse complement strand
TCGCCGCCGCCCGGCAGGAGCTTGAATCCGTGCTCGCCAAACTGGGTGAAGCGCGCCGTACCTACGCGCGCTGGGAAGACACCGCCGTGCGCCTGCGCGACCTGGGCAGGCGCACCCTCGAGCCCCTGGAAGAGCAGTTCGGCGTCTACGCCCGGCAACTGATACGCGTCTTCGATCAGGCTTACGGCAACGGCACGTTGACCGAACCCGAGCGTACCTCGATCGCCGAGACCATCTGCGTGCTGGCGGACCGCATGCTCAGCACAAAGGATGACAGCGAAATCCGCCAGTTCTACAGCCGCTACAGCGGCAGCGACTACCGCACAGACCGTGCCCGCTTCCTGCCGGTGCTGCGCGAAGTGGGCGACATGCTGCTGGCCGACACCTACCCGGTATCCTGTTCTTTCGATGAAGAAGGCGACCAGGCCGAGGCCGAGGAGCTGCACGCCAAGCTGGTGGGCATCATCCTCACGCTGCCGCTGGAGCAGCAGCCATACCTGCTCGAGCAGGCCAACGCCGGCTACATCAACGAAGACCCGGTTGCACTGCGGGTGCTGGACATCGAGCTGGACCTGACCCGGCGGCCCGGCACCGCGCGCCTGGGCGTGAGGCAGATATCGCGCAAGGTCGAGTTCATTGAAGACTACCTGGAAGACCTGGAATTCGACACCGTTGGCATCCAGTTCTCGCTGATGGTTCAGCTCAACCTGCCGGGCAGCCCGCCGTTCACGGAAAGCATCGCCCAGCATTGCGTGCGGCTGCAAAAGCACCTGCTCGAACACCAGCTGGAAAACATCGCCTGCGACGTGGCCGACTTCCGCGACATGGCCAAGCTGAAAGCCTGGCTCAAGGAGAAGCAGCAAAACAAGGACGAAGCCGCACCGGTCCAGCACTAGGGCGCGCGGCGCCCAGGCTGTTACTGCAGGCGGATTGCCGTATCAAACACCCAGGTGCGGCGGATCTCGATCACGTCGTACTGGCGCGCCACCGTGGGCGGGAACGCGCCATACGGCGCCTGGCTCGCCACCACGCGCCGTATCGCCTCGTCGATAGCGGGCACGCCGCTGGAGACCACGAACGTCACCTTCTCCACCGAGCCGTCTGAGCGTACCGCCACCGTCACCGTCGGCTGCGTGTGCGGCTGCTTCACCACCTCGCGCACCATCTCGAAGGTCATGTTCAGTTCGATTTTTTTACTCATGGCTTCCGCGTAGAGGACCAGGTCGGCATTCGGATCTGCGCGGCCGTACATCCATCCGCGCCGCAAGCCGCTGGCCATCGGCAGCAAAGAGCGGGAAGGGCGGTTCTGCGCCTCGCGCTGGGCCGCTTCCGCATCGAGCTGCTTGCCAATCGCCCGCAGCCGCTCCTCGCGTTGCGCCTCCCGCTCCGCCTTTTCGCGCAGCGCCTGCTCCTGCTGCGACGTAACCTGCCTCGCCCCCTCTTGCTTCGCCGCTTGCCGCGCAGCCTCCTGCCGTGACGCTTCTTGCCGAGCCATCTCCTGTCGCGCAGCTTCTTGTCTCGCTACCTCCTGGCGGGCAGCCTCCTGCCTCGCAGCCTCCTGACGCGCGGCCTCCTGACGTAATGCTTCCCGCCTCGCCAGCTCTTGTCGCGCAACTTCCTGGCGTGCGATCTCCTGCCTTGCTGCTTCCTGCCTCGCCAACTCCTGCCGTGCGGCCTCCTGGCGGGCAGCCTCCTGTTTAGCCATCTCTTGTCTCGCCAACTCCTGCTTCGCCAACTCCTCCCGCGCCGCTTGTTGGCGTGCCGCCTCTTGCCTTGCCTGCTCCTGCCGCGCCGCCTCATTCCGTACCGCGTTCTGGCGAGCCATCTCCAACTGCTCCCGCGCCTTTTCATCCTGCCTGGCTTGCTCCTGCCGCAGCGTTTCCTGCCGCAGCGCCTCGCGCCGCAACTCCTCCTGCCGAACAAGCTTCTGGCGTTCCGCCTCCAGCCGCGTCGTCTCGGCCCGGTCCCGCTCCTGCCGAGCCGCCTCTTGCCGTGCCTGCTCATCCCGGTTAGCCAGCTCTTGCCGTATCGTTTGCTGACGAACTTCCTCCTGCCGCGCCAGCTTCTGCCGTTCCGCCTCAATTCGTGCAGCTTCCGCACGCTCCCGTTCCAGCCGGGCGAAATCCTGCCGCGCCTTCTCGTCCAGCCTGGCCTGCTCTTGCCGCGTCTCGCGCCGCAAAGTCTCCTGCCTGACTTGCTCCAACCGCTCTGCATCCAGTCGCGCCGCCTCGCTCCTGGCCGCCTTCTCGGCGCGTGCCGCATCTTCCCGCAACTGCTCTTGCCGCAACGTTTCACGCTGCGCCGTCAACTCCGCCTGCCGTGCGCGCTCCGTAGTCTGCCTCTCCTGCTCCACCCTGGCCCGTTCAAGCGCCTGCTCCCGCGCATCGTCATCAATGCGCTTCTGCCCCAAATCACCTGCGCTCTCCGGCGCCGGCACATCACCTCCCTGCACGGGCGAATTCCGCTCCAGAACGGTGGTTGGCGCTCGCGTCTGCGGCGCATCGGGAGCAATCGGCAAGTTCACTTCCGGGCGCTTCCAGGCCGTCATCCCAACCGCTTGAGACTGTGCAGGAGAAGGTTCCGGCAAGGGAGCAGGCGCACGTGGCTGCGCAGCAGCGGAACTGCCTACTGCACCATTGACCTTGGTGGGCGAGGGAGCCTCTGGCGTCAGCGCCGGCGCGGGCGCGGGCGGAGGAGGAGGCGGCATCAGCACAATGCGCAAGTCGCTCGCCTCCAGCCGCCGATCCTTCCAGGGGAGGCTCAGCCCGGGAAACCCGAAGGTTTGCCCGCCAAAGGTAACGCTCAATAGCAGCGCGTGAATGACCAGCGAAAGCAACATGGCGTTGCTCAACCGCCAGCGATCCCGCTGCATGAAGCCAGCCGCTCTCAAGCCGAAAACCCTTCGCGCAGGCAGTGTCCAGGGTCGTTTAAAACCGTCTTGCTACTGGAGGCACTTAATCTGGGAACCATCGAATCGCCGCGCACGGAATGTTGATCATATCGACACAGCCTATCACAAGCGTAGACCCTGCCCAGCCTTCCGTTGAGTCCGCTCAAAGTAGGCCAGTCCGAGCAATGCAATCATCGCCACAATCTTCCAAACATCGGAGCAATCATGAAAAACGTGATACGGCTGGGCGACCCCACCACGCATGGTGGCCGAGTCATAACTGCGCGCGCCGCGCATTTCACTGTGCACGGCATCCCTGTTGCAAGCGTCGGCGACCAGTGTTCCTGCCCAATCCCGGGCCACGGCACCACCAACATCATCGAAGGCAATCCGTGCCACACGATAGACGGCATCGAAGTCGCTTACGATGGCCACAGGACCAGTTGCGGCGCCCAGCTCATCCCCACCCTAGCCGATTTCTCCGCCGATTGTTAAGCCCCAGCGCAGCGAAATTGCTTGCGCATGATCAAGATCAGTTGATCCTGGTAATGACATCATCGCTGAACCAGTTCACCCCGTCAGGAGTCCCCGTGGAAAGCGACCTGCTCGACTTCTTGGTAGAGACCAAGGACCTGATTGCCACTAACCGTCCCTTGCGTCTGCGCCTGGACTGCTCCACCCAGCTGTCCCACGATATGCTGCTTCCGCAACGCGTGTACGGCACCGAAAGCATCTGCGGCAGCCTCGAATACCGGATCCTGTGCGTCTCCGCGCGCGCCCAGCTGCCGCTCAAGGAATTCATCGGTCTGCCCGCCGCCCTCGACTTCGTCACCGATCGTGGCGAGCTGCGCAGTGTCTGCGGCGTCATCACCGAGATCGCTGCTGGAGATAGCGACGGCGGCCTGGCCAGCTACCAACTCGTATTGCGCGACGCGCTCTCCATCATGGACAAGCGCATCAACACACGCGTGTTCCGTAACAAGGACGAAGTGGAAATCGTCCAGCTGATCCTGGACGAATGGCGACTCGGCAACCGCGTGCTCGCCATCTGCTTCAAGCACGAACTGGCCGACTTTTTCGACACCATCAGCTACCCCAAGCGCGAATTCACCATGCAGCCCAATGAGTCCGACGGCGCCTTCCATAACAGTCCTGCCATTCTTCGAGGCCGTTTAGAATTGAAGCGGCCTCATCGAGAGCCGCGCCTATATTCTCCGCGTACTCCCATCGGGAGCTTGGATCACTTCCATGGGTAAGCTGTCGTTCCAATTTAACTAAATCATGTAGCATCTTTAGCGCAGCCCTCATTGGATAGAAGGAGTTTACCCCTTGTAGAATGAGAGTCGCATTCCCTCGATCTTTGGGGTACTTCAAGTTCGCATTCTTGTCCCAAACGGGACTAAGAATCTTTGCGACAATACGACCTTCGGAATCGACTATGACGCTAGTGTCGCCGTGGTCAGCCATGCATGGTTGAATCTGGAAAGGTAGGGAGGAGTGCTGCGACGCAGTATCGGCTAACATAACTTTCTCCGTTGATGCCCCATGCGCTCGAAGAGAGTGTCGGAGAGGTAGGTGTTCTTAAAGATACTACAACAAAGACACCAATACTTAGACAGTTAGCTTTCGGAGGAGTTCCACGTTGTTGCGAGTGGCCCGTACCGGACATCTTTTGCCACACCCCGTAACAGCCGTACTCGTTTTAAGGCTAGCGAGCTCTGGCACAGCAGTAGTCACTGTCTTTTTGGGAGTTGCCAGTTGGGTCTCTAAAACCTGCAATCAATTCTGCGACATCGCCCCGTTGCCCCTGCATTTCATCATGCGCGAGAACGCCCTCGCCCGCGGCACGACATCCTTACCACGTTCAGCAGAATACCCTTGAGGCGAAAAATCGTAGAGCTCAGACGGATGACTATGAAGCGACGCCCAAGCAGCACAGAGAAAATAAATTTTCTTTACTTTGGGCATTTTCGCCCATAGTATTGACATAGTTTAACGTGATATCGTTTGGTCCATTTTTTTTGCAAATGCCTTACCGGGCGATTACGATGCCATCTCGTTATGTTAGGTATCCGGCTATTTTTATGAAAATCCGAGGCCACAATGGCAAAAATTCAGTTCATTAAGAATGAAGCTCAGAAGGTAGAGGGGCTCGCCTATTCTGGTTTTGAGACATTCCGAGGTTCTCCCTATAGAAGTTGCGCACGGGAGATCGGCCAAAATAGTCGAGACGCAGCAATTGGTAATAAACCTGTTAACGTGTCCTTTCGCCTGTTGAAAATTGCGCGTGCAGATCTGCCATTCGCTGACGATCTTCAGCGCGCAGTAGAGTGCTGCCTTGTGGCACCTCGAGATGAGAAGACGAGGCAGCACTTGGAACGGGCCCGCAGTGCAATTGGCGCGTCATTAATAAATATTCTTGAGATCTCGGATCAGAATACTACGGGATTAACTGGTCCAGTCGCTGACCCAACCTCCGTTTTTGCCGCTCTTGTGAAGGGAGATGGAGTAACCCAGAAAGCTGATAGCGCCTCGGCTGGTTCATTCGGCATTGGCAAGAACGCAGCGTATGCAGTTTCCGATCTTCAAACGGTTGTCTACTCAACTTGCTACTTGGATCCACAGTCTGGCGAGAAGCATTTTGCAGCACAGGGACGCCTGCGGTTGATATCGCACACGGCTGAGGGGAAAAATTTCTCTGCCGAGGGATATTGGGGGAACCCAAACTTCCAAGCCATTGAAGAGGTGTCGAGCGTACCCGCTTGGATGGCCAGGCACGAAATCGGGACATCAATATATTCAATTGGATTTAGGGAGGAAGAGGACTGGGTAAGCCGGATAGTACTGGCTTTAGTGACAAACTTCTTCCTAGCTATTGAGCGCAATGAAATCACGTTCGTCGTCGAGGATGGAAATCATATAAACCGGGCCACACTGGATAGTCTGCTTGATTCGCCGATCTTGAGAGCAACGGCAGAAGAAGCCGATCAGTTGGAAGAATTGGATCGCGCGCGACGGCTTCTCAACTGTGCTAGGTCCGAGGCGGCTGCGAAGCATACAATCTGCATTCGTGGGCTAGGAGATTTTTCACTTCGTCTGTTAGTGGCGGAAGGGCTACCTCGCGAAATTCACGTGATTAGGAATGGCATCTATATTACCGACAATTTCGCCAAATTCTCTCAACCTATGAAGCGCTTCCCAGGGACACGGGAATTTATTGCGCTACTGGAGCCTGCTCGCACTCATGCGGGGCACGAGCCGAGTGCTCTGTTGAAGCAATTGGAAAATCCTTCTCATGATGCATTTGAACCCGAGCGTATAGTTGACCCAACGGAGCTGAAGAAAGCTCGGTCTCAGATCAAACAATTGATTGAGGAAGTGCGGAAAATCATACGGTCTATTGCAAAGATGGATGACATAAATCATAGTCAGCTAGATGAGCTATCCCATTGGTTTGCTGCCGGCGCAGTGACAAAGGACAATGGCGTGAGTGATGTGGAGCGGGATCCTGAGCGCTTCCAATACGGCGATGCAAGTAAGAGTAAGCGGAGGCTTCTCGCCAATGGGAGTGGGCGGGGGCTGGGAGGGGGCACTAAAGGGAAGAAAAATCCACGGAAGAAAGGAACTGGACGTCGATCCGGGACCGGCACATATCCGCCAATTGTTCTTCAAGGACTTCGTTCACGATTGCCTAATCCAGCCGACGCACGGCTCAGAACAATATATTTTACGCCCGGGATAAATGGCCGAATTGAGTTGGCGATAGCTGCGTCAGGGTTAAGTGGCGATGTTGAACTTTCGGTTGAAGAATCATCTGTGGGACGATCAAACAACGGTAAGATCCATACCACAGTAACAGCTGGGGAACGGGTCGCTTTGCAAGTTATCTTTTCTGAACCATTCGTAGGTCCGATTGAATTGTTTGCAAAGGCCATTGAAATTGTGGCCAATTCGGGAGGGTAAGATGAAGATATCCGAAACTACAAGCTTCCCTCACCCTGTTTTGGCCCCTTGGCTAAACGACATTGCGGACGCTACTATTGATACAAGAATCGCTTTTCTTGAGGAAGGCGATGGGTTTCCCGTTGCAATTCACTGCAACGTAAAAATTGACCATCCTGATATTTGTAGGCTACTACAAGATGGCTCTGCACTGTTTGGATGTTTCATAAAATGTCAAGATACTGGACTGCGGCGTTTGCAGCGGTTCGGCTTTCCTATTGGCACGCATCAGTTTGCCCCAGGCGCCTTGCTGGGCCGAGTGCAGCTTCGCCCGGTAGTATGGGCGGCGAGTAATATTTACGGTTATAAACCACATGGCGCGCACTCGGAGTTTTCCGGCGAGTTTGACATTAATCCCGGGCAGATACTTGCATTGGATGACGAGCAGACTATCGAGGTTACTCGTGCACCATTACCAGCGCTTGAATCCATCTTCGAAATTGTCTCCTCAGCTCAGGTGGAGGAAGGGCGCTTCGAGGTCGATACAGAATGCGACCGTATTACTGTTTTGATGGGAGAAAAGACCTACAGGACTGTTCAGGGACTGCGACAGTCCAGCGATATGGCTAGGGACGTTGTGATGAATAGCCTTTATGTGCCCATCGTTATGCAGGTTCTTGATCATTTGAGAGAAGGCTACGACCATTTCGAGCAATATCGATGGCTTCATCCTTTTCGTGCGCGCTGCGAATCGGCAGGCGTAGACATTGAAAATGTTGACTTGATTAACGATGCTCAGTTGCTTTTGGACTTGCCGTTTTCTGTGCTACAGAATCTGATCGAAAGCGATGAGGGGTTGTCATGATTGAACCAATGAAACTATTGTCTGCTGAAGTGGTGGAGCAGCTTTTGCGGGATGTGGATAAGAATGTCGAAAGATATAAGGCTGGAAACTTCCTGGATCTCGAAAAAGCAAACGGATGGGCGATACAGGCAACTTTCGCCCATTGGGATACGGCTATCGCGGGGAAGCTGAATCCAGAAAAGACTGTTGATGCCGAAATAAATAACTCATTACTAATCTACAAAGGAACAACCGGCATCACGCCAGCGATGGCGCGAGAGGAGCGCTTATGGACTCGTCTTTGTCACGTTGAATGTCTGGATTATGCGCGACAGCGCTGGTTACGGCATGATCAAGCTCGGCAGGCACGATTACATTTCTTTGCATTAGGACTTCCTGCATGTCGGGACGATAATGCCATTGGGCGACTGTGGTGGAATGGACATATTGCAGCGCTGGCCTCACCTGACGATATAGAATTTGGGCTGAAACGGTTGCTCGCACGCGCAAATATTCGTTTGCAGATAATGGATCGGGCTGATACGTCGTTCCGTCAGCCGTTAATCAAAGGCATCGTTCGATTGCTGGGACAAGACAGCTGGTTCGATTCTTACGATGCGGCTATTGCTGATTTCATGTTTGAAGTTAATAAACGAAGCGGAGGCATTATGTTCGAAGCTCTCCCAGATGAGCAAGTATATGCTCATCTGGTGCGGTGCCTGGAAATTGCGAAGAATCGCAGGCCGGGTCAAGCAAAAGCTGCTTAGATGCTTTTGCTTGAAGAGGCCTGCTTTTCCTTCATTATAGAAATAAACGATGATAAATCGAGGAGCTGGCCGCGTTGAGCAACTGCATAGGTCTCGTGAAGGATTTTGGGCACTACAAGTTGTAGATTGTGAGCCGCCATTTCATCTGTCTGGGCTGCGCTGATTGACGGTTCCAGAGTTATGAGGTGTTTGTTATGAATGCGCGCTGCCTCACTAAGCACCTGCCGCCACCGGTCCTTACAAGTTGTTTTCGCCCCTAACATGGCCAATTTTTCAGATGGGAAGGCTTGGTCCTTATACGCGACGAAAGAAGGAAATACAAAATCTGGTTTGGAATTGTTCTCCGTAGTTTTTCCCTTTCCCCGACCTTGCTCGAATTTCAAACCATTTTTCCTGAAGAGTTCGTCAAGATGAGATTCAAACGCATGCCCGACCCTTGATTTTCGACGGTTTTGGACGCGCAGTGAGAAATCTATAAATTGTTCAACATCTTCACCGTTTACACCGAATCCTTGTTTTAGCCGGTCCTGCACCAGATGTCGCTCATAAATTTTAAAGAAGCGTTCCTCTTGATCCATCCAGGTCATTAACGTATCGTCAGGATCTCTGACAGGGTCTACTTGTTTAGAAACTGAATTGCGCGCAAAACTGGCAAAATCTTTAGTTGACGGAAAGTCATCGCCACCGAATTTCTCAATCATAATGCTTAACCAGTGAGAATCGGTCTCTGTCGTTTCTTGTAATTCAATTCCTAGAGACTCTAGCATTAAGCGAAGCGGCAAGAGTAGACTCACGGTGTCTAATTTTCCTGGCTTCATCTGTTCGCTCACAGCTTCAAGGCCGAAGAGGGTGCGGAGCTGCCCCTCCACGGTACCGCCTCTTGGAGTGAAGACGATCAAAAGTTTTCCATCTTTTTGCTTAGCAATTAGGCATAGGTCTCCAGGAGAGATATTCTCCACGACAGGGTTGTCATAGTAATAAAGGCGATACTCCGGATGCCGAGGTTTCCCATAGCGACAATCATACCAAGAAACCATGCTCTCAGTTATAATGGGCTCGCTTAGTTCGTCAGCTATATAAACTTGTCGAGATGAAAAATATAGTTTGTCATCTGCTTTCGGGGTACCTAAAAATTTCCTAAAGCCAGCTTTTGGTAGCCCCCCAATTTCGTGCTGGTTTGACGCCTTTGGTTCAGCGTCCACGACACTCAAGTATTTTGCGGCTGCGCCCTCAAAATAGTCGCTTAGCTTATCGGTAAACATTGCGCTCCTGGTAGGGCATTCGCCCATTGATTGGGTGACTGAGTGCGGAAAATTTCCGCTTGGAATAGTTTTTATTATACAACGAGATGGTTGTCGTCCAGACTTGGCAAGAAAATGCTTAGGGATGCGCTTTCCCGAGCGAAGGCTGTTCATACATACAGTAGATTTTCCTGTACTTGCTGGGTCAAATGAGTGATAATGCGTCACACATCTAACCCTACAGAGTCGTTATGGCAACATTGAACCCGCATACCGAAGACCTGGCTCTTCTGAAGAAGACCTTGGAGATCTACGATCAAAAATTCGTCGCCGAGCACCTCAACCAGGTGTCACCAGGCTCTTGGTGTCGTGAAACCATAAATCGTTGGGTAGGGGGGAAGAGCAGTCCGAAGTTAGGGCATCTTGAGTACGCACATCTTCAGGCCCTGTTGCCTACGGCGCCAGCCAAAAATAAGAAGTACGATTTTGATTTCATTGATTTGTTTGCAGGGATCGGAGGCATCCGCCGAGGATTTGAGGATGCTGGGGGGCGATGCGTCTTCACAAGCGAGTGGAATCCTTTTGCTGTTCGGACTTATAAAGCAAACTATCATTGCGACGAAACTTATCATAAATTCAATGATGATATTAGGAAGGTTACTCTGAGTGATCAAGTTGATATCACAGAAGAGCAAGCCTACGAACATATCGATCAGGTAGTGCCGGATCATGATGTCTTGCTGGCAGGATTTCCTTGCCAGCCTTTTTCGATTGCTGGGGTTTCAAAGAAGAACTCGCTCGGACGTAAACACGGTTTTGAATGCGACACTCAAGGTACCCTTTTCTTTGACGTGGCTAGGATAATTGCCGCTAAGCGCCCGACTGCATTTGTTCTTGAGAATGTTAAGAATTTAAAGAGTCATGATAAGGGCAATACGTTCAAGGTCATAATGCGGGCGCTCGATGAGCTTGGTTACTGGGTGGCGGACACAGATCAAGCTGGCAGCGTAGATTATAAAGTGATTGATGGCAGACACTTCGTTCCGCAACATCGCGAGCGGATAGTGTTAGTTGGTTTTAGGAAGGATTTGAATGTTCATTCGAATTTTTCTTTGAAAGATGTTTCAAAATATTTTCCAAATAAAAAACCCACTCTTGGTGACATTTTGGAAAAAGATGTAGATCCCGGTTACATTCTTTCTGAAAAGCTTTGGCAATATTTGTTTAATTACTCCATAAAACATAAAGCTAAAGGGAATGGATTTGGCTATGGACTCGTTAAGCCAAGTGATACGACACGGACCTTATCCGCTCGTTATCATAAAGATGGATCCGAAATTCTTATTGATCGGGGGTTCGATCCGTCTTTGGATTTTTCCGAACCGTCGAATATAAAAAATAGGCCTCGTCGATTAACGCCACGGGAATGTGCACGTTTGATGGGCTATGATGGACCGACACAGGCCGATTTTAGAATTCCTGTTTCAGATACGCAGGCGTACAAGCAATTTGGGAATTCTGTTGTTGTTCCCGTATTCGCGGCAGTTGCGGCTTTAATGAAGGATCGTGTTGTGGCCGGAAGAAAGATAACCCGGTTGATGGGCGTCACAAAAATCGCTGCGTAGTGAAGTATGGGTGATGTGCACAATAAATTGCAGCGGAGTGCCAATATGAAGGCAATCCGCTCGCAAGATACTGAACCTGAAATGAAGGTCCGGAAGTTATTGTTTTCTAGTGGCTTTCGATACCGATTGCATGCTCGAAAGCTTCCAGGGAAGCCGGATATAGTGTTACCAAAGTATCGGCTAGCGATTTTCGTTCAAGGTTGTTTTTGGCACAACCATGGTTGTTATTTATTTGAAGTTCCGAAAACTCGTACGGATTTTTGGGTGAATAAATTATCTGAAAATTGTGCACGTGATTCTAGGAACCAACATCTATTGTTAAATGCTGGTTGGCGTGTGCTTTATATTTGGGAGTGTGCCTTGAAAGGTAGGCAGCGAAAATCTGATGAGTATTTGAAGGATGAGCTGGAAAAAATAATCCGAGCCCCGGTTGACCAAGTTGCTGTATTGAATATATCTTGTGATGATCAGTAGTTCAAAGTTTAAGTGAGCGAAGCCACTCGTTGGTTACGGCCTCTCCTCGGCCTCCAGATAAAAGTTTTGTAATTTTTCGCGCAATTGTCTCCGTGGTGTCTGCAAGTGTTCCCATTTTCTCAAAGCCGGTGGCCTGCAAGATTTTGAACGGGATACTGCTACCCCCATTTATGGAGGTATGTTTCCCAGACTGGTAGGTTCTTGTTAGAAGGATTTCGGATATAGTCTTATTGTCTAGCACTTTTCCTATGAGTGCAGCTTTGTCTCTGGTATTTAAATTATTCAACAGGTACATAGGGCCTATCTTGTCAGACCATTCTGGTTTTACTAGGATAAGATAGAAGCACTTTATGCCGGTTTTTGCAATTTTTTGAAAAACTGTCAATTCACCTAAATTTAGCCAAAAGCTTAGCGAAGGGCTTCGGTGCATAGGAAACTTATGTTTTATTTCAAGAAGAGATATTTCTGTTCCTGTTATTAAAATACGATCAAGGTTCCATAAGGACCGAAAATAAGGTTGAAGGCCGCAGTTCAGTAAAATCCTAGGGAGTAATACTTTGCTGGCCAGCTCGTCTGAATAGTGTTGCGAAATGAAGCCCCAAAATACTTGATTTTGGCGCACCCGGTTTCTTAGATCTATATCAACTTTGAACGGCGTGTGATGGCCGTACGACAATTCGTCCATTAATTCTACAAGAGGTCGCCGTTTTTTTTCTCGTCGACCTGCAAGCGCCTTTGCGACCACAAAAGTATTATCTTCAAAGGTTATTACATACGGGGTAAATTGTTTTTCCAGTGCTATAAGATACCGACCCAGCCCAGGCGATGCTATATTTCGTGCCCACACAAATGCAATCCATTGGTGCGATGGCCGATTAGTATCTATTATGGCTGTTTCGACGTCCAGGAAACTTGCATCTATGCCATTACTAGCCTTGATGGAAACATGATCTGATCGAAAACACACTCCGCAACCAAGCCCTCTAGAAGAGAGTGCTTATCTAGGCTCAGTATGGCCGAAGCCTGATCGGGATCTGGCAGATCCAGTGATTTTAGGTCTCCCCAAGGTGTTTCCATTAGATTATCGATGGAATTCTAAGCTAACTCACGCTAGGAATTAAAGTTGATGCAGGGGAGGTAGGAGTAATTCAGCAACTTATTAAGTTAGCTGCGCAAAGCCACTTACCGGATTTGCGCAGCTTGCCGTTAAACGTCGATATTGCCAGCCCGCAGCGCATTCGTCTCAATAAAGTTCCTACGCGGCTCCACATCATCCCCCATCAGCGTGGTGAAGATCTGATCCGCCGCGATGGCGTCCTCGATCTGCACCTTCAGCAGGCGGCGTACCTGTGGATCCATGGTGGTTTCCCACAGCTGATCCGGGTTCATCTCGCCCAGTCCTTTGTAGCGCTGCTTGGACACCACGCGTTCCGCTTCATCGCGCAGCCACTGCATCGCGTGGTGGAAGTCCACCACGGCCGAGTCCTTGGTGCGGTCGCCTTCGCCGCGGCGGATCACAGCGCCTTCGCCGATCAAGCCCTCAAACGTCGCTGCCGCGTTGGCCAGCGTGGCGTAATCCGCGCTCTGCACGAAGTCCGCGTCGATCGAGCACACCTTCACGTTACCGTGGTGCATGCGCTCGATGCGCAGCGCGTGCTTCTCGCTCAGCTCGTCCGACACCACCGTCACGGTCACGGCCGGGTCGTTGATGCGGTCGGCCATGGCCTTGGCCGAGGCTTCCGCCTGCGCCAGCGTTTCCATGTTCAGCGTTACGCCGGTCATGATGGCGGTCAGCGCGGCGCGGTCGATCACGCGGGTCAAACGCATCATGATGGCGTTGGCGGTGTTGTACTGGCGTGCCAGTTCGGCCAGCGGCTCGCCCTGGATCACGTCGGCACCGTCGCGCGGGGTCAGGGCGGCGGTGTTCAGCGCTACGGTCATCATGTAGCTCGCTTCTTCCACGTCGTCCTTCAGGTAGCGCTCGTCGCGGCCGGCCTTCACCTTGTACAGCGGCGGCTGGGCAATGTAGATGTGGCCGCGCTCCACCAGCTGCGGCATCTGGCGGTAGAACAGGGTCAGCAGCAAGGTGCGGATGTGGGCGCCGTCCACGTCCGCGTCGGTCATGATGATGATGCGGTGGTAGCGCAGCTTGTCGGCGTTGAATTCGTCCGGGCCGATGGAGGTGCCCAGCGTGGCGATCAGCGTGGTGATCTGCTCGGACGACAGCATCTTCTCGAAGCGCGCCTTTTCCACGTTCAGCACTTTACCGCGCAATGGCAGGATAGCCTGGAACTTGCGGTCGCGGCCCTGCTTGGCGGAGCCGCCTGCGGAGTCACCCTCGACGATGTACAGTTCGCACAGCGCCGGGTCTTTTTCCTGGCAGTCGGCCAGCTTGGCCGACAGGCCCAGGCCGTCCATCACGCCTTTGCGGCGGGTCAGGTCGCGGGCCTTGCGGGCCGCTTCGCGCGCGCGCGCCGCTTCCACGATCTTGCCGCAGATGATCTTGGCGTCGTTCGGCTTTTCCATCAGGAAGTCGGTCAGCGTCTTGGCCACGATTTCCTCAACCGGGCCGCGCACTTCGGACGACACCAGCTTGTCCTTGGTCTGCGACGAGAACTTCGGCTCCGGCACTTTCACGCTCAGCACGCAGGTCAGGCCTTCGCGCATGTCGTCGCCGGAAATTTCCACTTTCGCCTTCTTGGCGAAGTCGTTCTCGTCAATGTACTTGTTGATCACGCGCGTCATCGCGGCGCGCAGGCCGGTCAGGTGGGTGCCGCCGTCGCGCTGCGGGATGTTGTTGGTGAAGCACAGCACCTGCTCGTTGTAGGCGTCGTTCCATTGCATGGAGACGTCCACCGAGATGGTGGTGTTCTGGTCCGACTGGCGTTCGCCGGTGGCCTGGAAAATGGTGGGGTGCAGCGTGGTCTTGGCTTTGTTGATGTATTCCACGAAGCCGCGCGTGCCGCCTTCGAACGCGAATACGTCTTCCTTGCCGGTGCGCTGGTCGGTCAGCTTGATGTTCACGCCGTTGTTCAGGAAGGACAGCTCGCGGATGCGCTTGGCCAGGATCTCGTAGTGGAATTCCACGTGCGTGAAGATTTCCTCGTCGGCCCAGAAGTGCACGTCGGTGCCGCGCTTGTCGGTCTCGCCGATCACCTTGATCGGGGACACGGCAAAGCCGTCCTTCTGTTCGATTTCGCGGTTCTGCGGCACGCCGCGCACGAATTCCATGTAGTGCACTTTGCCGTCGCGGCGGATGGTCAGCTTGAGCAGCTTGGACAGCGCGTTCACGCAGGACACGCCCACGCCGTGCAGGCCGCCCGATACCTTGTACGAGTTCTGGTCGAACTTGCCGCCGGCGTGCAGTTCGGTCATCACGATTTCAGCGGCCGAGCGTTTCGGGTCGTGCTTGTCGTCCATCTTCAGGCCGGTCGGTACGCCGCGGCCGTTGTCGGTGATCGAGATCGAGTTGTCCGAGTGGATGGTGACGTGGATTTCCGTGCAGTGGCCGGCCAGCGATTCGTCGATGGAGTTGTCCAGCACTTCGAACACCAGGTGGTGCAGGCCGGTGCCGTCGGAGGTGTCGCCGATGTACATGCCAGGGCGCTTGCGTACGGCTTCGAGGCCTTCCAGGATCTGAATGGACGCGGCGCCGTATTCTTCCACCTTGGCTGCCTGGATCGGTTGTTCGTTTTGGCTCTCGGACATGGACTGCTTTCTCTGTAATCTTGTTGACTCGGTGCTGCGGTTGGCGGGTGGCGCGCGCCGCACTCGGCGTGCCGCGTTCACCCGCCCTACGGTATGCGTGCCGCTTAAATGCGCATCGGCATCACAACGTATTTGAAGTCGGCGTTGTCAGGGATGGAGATCAGCGCAGACGAGTTGGAGTCGCCCAGCGCGATGTTGATCTGGTCGCACTTCAGGTTGTTCAGCACGTCCAGCAGGTAGGTCACGTTGAAGCCGATGTCCACGCTCACGCCGCCGTAGTCGATCTCCAGCTCTTCCACCGCCTCTTCCTGGTCGGCATTGGTGGAGCTGATCTTCAGGCTGCCCGGGGTGATGATGCAGCGCACGCCCTTGAACTTGTCGCTGGTCATGATGGCGGCGCGCTGCAGGGAGCGCAGCAGCTCGTCGCGGCCGATGGTGAAGTCGTTCGTGTAGCCCTTCGGGATCACGCGCGTGTAGTCGGGGAACTTGCCTTCCACCAGCTTCGAAATCAGTTCGATGTCGGCAAAGGTCAGTTTCACCTGGTTGGCGGCGATGTCCAGCTGCACCGGCTCGTCGTTTTCTTCCAGCAGGCGCTGCAGCTCGATGATGGTCTTGCGCGGGATGATCACTTCCTGGCGCTCGAACGCCTGCTCGGTTTCCACCTGGCAGAACGCCAGGCGGTGGCCGTCGGTGGCCACGGCGATCACGTTCTTGCCGTCCAGGACCAGCAGCAGACCGTTCAGGTAGTAGCGGATGTCCTGCTGCGCCATCGAGAAGTGCACCATGTTGAACAGGTGCTTCAGCGTTTTTTGCGGCAGCGTGAAGGAGGCGTTGTAGCTTTCGGCTTCCTGCACGGTGGGGAATTCTTCGGCGGCCAGGGTCTGCAGGGCGAAGCGCGACTTGCCGGTTTGCACGGTCAGGCGCTTATTCAGCAGGGTCATGGTCACGTCGCCGGATTCCGGCAGCGCGCGCAGGATGTCGAGCAGCTTGCGCGCGGCCACGGTGGTGCCGGTCACGTCGGTGCCGGAGCCGATGGCGGCGTTGGTGGTGATCTGCACTTCGGTGTCGGTAGACAGGAAGGAAACGCTTTCGCCGTCCTTGCGGATGAGGATATTGGCCAGAATCGGCATAGTGTGCCGACGCTCGACAATACCGCTCACGATCTGCAGTGGCCGAAGTAGCGTATCTCGGGTGGTTTTGACCAATTGCATATTTATCCTCAATATGAAAGTAACGATACGTTTATATCAATAAATTTATTGCTGAGCCTGCCCATGATAAGGGCAAACCGGCGGTTTTCAAACCGGGGCCGGGCCCCGGGTTGGTTCAACCTTTCAGGGTCTGCTCCAGCACGTGCAGCTCGTGGTTGCACTCGGGATTCTTGGTGCGGTCCAGGGCGATCTTGCGCACCGCGTGCAGCACCGTGGTGTGGTCGCGGCCGCCGAACAGCTCGCCGATTTCCGGCAAACTCTTCTGCGTCAGCTCCTTGGCCAGGTACATCGCAATCTGGCGCGGGCGGGCGATGTTGGCCGGGCGGCGCTTGGAATACATGTCCGCCACCTTGATGTTGAAGAAGTCGGCCACCGTCTTCTGGATGTTTTCCACCGAAATCTGGCGGTTCTGCACCGACAGCAAGTCTTTCAGCGCTTCCTTCACGATGTCGATCGTGATGTCCTTGCCGTGGAAGCGCGAGTACGCCAGGATCTTGCGCAGCGCGCCTTCCAGCTCGCGCACGTTGGAGCGCAGGTGCTTGGCCACGAAGAAGGCCACGTCGTCCGAGAACGTCACGCCTTCCTGTTTCGCCTTTTTCAGCAGGATCGCCACCCGCATTTCCAGCTCCGGCGGCTCGATCGCCACCGTCAGGCCGGAGTCGAAGCGCGAGATCAGGCGGTCGTCCATGCCCGTGATTTCCTTCGGATAGGTATCCGAGGTAATGATGATCTGCTTCTTGGCCGCGATCAGCGCTTCGAACGCGTAGAAGAATTCCTCTTGGGTACGGCTCTTGCCGCCAAAGAACTGAATATCATCGATCAGCAGCATGTCCAGCGAGTGGTAGTAATGCTTGAAGTCGTCGAAACCCTTGCGCTGGTAAGCGGTCACTACGTCGCGAACGTACTGTTCCGCGTGGATGTAGCGGATGCGCGCGCCCGGCTGGTCAGCCATCACCTGGTTGCCGATGGCGTGGATCAGGTGGGTCTTGCCCAGGCCCACGCCGCCGTAGAAGAACAGCGGGTTGTAGGACACGCCAGGATTGTTCGCGACCTGGATGGCGGCGGCGCGCGCCAGCTGGTTGGCCTTACCGGTCACGAAGCTGTCGAAGGTCAGGTCGGTGTTGACGCGGCTTTGCTCGCGGCGCGGCGAATTGCCGATGTTGTACTCGGGCGAGCCCGGGCTGGCGGCGGCCTGGTCGCTGGCGCGCTGGGCGCTCATGTCCGGCACCGACGGCGCGCTGCTGTGGATGATGCCGGCGCTCGAGGCAGCCACGGGCTTCTTGGCCGCGTTCAGGCGCGGGTCCAGCACGAACTGCACTTCGGTCGGCGCTTCCCAGTACTGGCAGGCGAGGGCGGTAATGCGGCTGGCGAACTGGGACTTCACCCAATCGAGCTTGAAGCGGTTGGGCGCAGCAACGCGCAGCTTGCCATCCTCGTAGTCGAGGGGCACCAGCGGCTTAATCCAGGCACTGAATTGTTGCGGCGTCAGCTCCAGCTCCAGTTGAGCGGAACAGGTCTGCCAGAAATTATCCATGAATCTTCTATCTGTAAGGGTGCGCACGAGCGTTCTAATCGCCGCGCGTAACACGCTATTCTACCCGCGAAGTCGGAAGTTATCCACAGGCACGACGCGAAAATTTGCATGCCCGCGGCACCCTGCGGCGGCGAAAGAGTGGGCGGCTAGTCGACCGCGTGTTGACAAGCGGGACCGAAATGCCGATAATTCAGGGTTCCCCGCCCGTATGCCGTGTTTAAACCACAATATGGAGTAAGCGTGGATTGAAGCGGGCGATGAGATGGACCCAGCTTGTGCCGGACGGCATAAGTGCGCGAAATGTCATTGGCACCAATAATTGACGAAGCCTAGCGCCTCGATTCCGTATTTTTTTGCTTTTTCAGCGAGACCAACATGAAACGTACTTACCAACCTTCCGTCGTACGCCGTAAGCGTACCCACGGCTTCCGCGCACGTATGGCTACCCGTGGCGGCCGCGCAGTTCTGAACGCACGCCGCGGCAAGGGCCGCAAGCGTCTGGCTGTATAAGCCACACGCTTGTTAGCTGATCGCGTGGAAAGCTGTCCTTCAAACGGCTCGACAGGCGAAGGTTCACACGACTTCGCACGCGCTCGGCGCATCGTTAAAACGGATGAATTTTCATCCGTTTTTCGTTTGCGCCCCGCGCAAAAAAGCGCGCACTTCGTCCTGTACACCCGACCCAACCAGTTGCCGCATGCGCGGCTGGGCGTCGTGGTGGCCAAGCGTTTTGCGCCGCGCGCCGTCACGCGCAACACCATCAAACGCGTCACCCGCGAACTGTTCCGCGTGACCGGCCTGCCTCCTATCGACTGCGTGGTGCGCCTGTCCCGCCCGGTCAACAGCAAGGACGGCCCGGCCACCACGGCCAAGCTCAAGGCGGAACTGCGCCAGGAGCTCACGCGCCTGTTCGCGTCGCAGAACAAAGCCCGGCCCGCCAAATGATCAGGCAAGCGATCAAGCTGATCAGCTCGGCGGCAGGCAAGCTGCTTACCCTGCTGCTGCGCTTTTACCAGCTGGCTATCAGTCCCATGCTGGGGCCGCGCTGCCGTTTCTATCCCAGCTGCTCGAACTACGCCCTGGAAGCCATCCGCGTCCATGGCGCCGGGCGCGGCGGCTGGCTGGCGGCGCGCCGCATCTGCCGCTGCCATCCCTGGAATGCGGGCGGGCTCGATCCCGTCCCAGCCAAGAATTCCTCGACCGCTTGCGGTTGCAACCACACCTGATAAATACCGTAATGGATATCAATAAACGTACCATTTTGTGGATCGTGTTCGCCGTCTCGCTGGTCATCCTGTGGAATAACTGGATGGTCTCGACCGGCAAGCCGTCGATGTTCTCGCCGGCGCCGCCTGCGGCCACCGCCGCCGCCGGCAAGTCCGGCGTGCCGGCCGCCGCCACCGCCGCTGCCACCGCGATTGCCGCCGCAGCCGCACCGGGCGCGCCCGGCGCCGCCGACGCCGCGCCGTTCAAGCGCGAAATCATCACCATCACCACCGACGTGGTGAAAGCCGACATCGACACCCTGGGTGGCGAGCTGGTGCGCCTGGAGCTGCTCAAGCACCACGACAAGATCGATGCCAAGAAGAACCAGGTGCTGTTCCAGAAGGGCGACAAGAACACCTACCTGGCGCAGACCGGCCTGGTGGGCGCAGCCAGCCTGCCTAACCACACCACCGGCTTCACCGCCAAGCCGGGCGTGCGCGCGCTGGCCGACGGCAACCAGGTGCAACTGGTGCTGGAAGCGGAGCAGGGCGGCGTCAAGCTGGTGAAGACCTTCACCTTCAAGCGCGGCGACTACACCATCGACCTGCGCCACGACGTCACCAACACCGGCGCCGCGCCGGTGGAGCCGCAGCTGTACCTGCAGCTGGTACACGACGGCAACAAGCCTGAAGGCGACACCTGGTTCAACAGCAGCTTCACTGGCCCAACCATGTACACCCCGGCCGACAAGTACAAGAAGCTGACCTTCGAAGGCATCGAAAAGCACGACACCAAGCAGAAGGAAAATACGGCCGTGAAGCTGGATCCGGGCCACCCCGAGAAAGCCGACAGCGGCTGGGTCGCCATTTCGCAGCACTTCTTTGTGTCCGCCTTCGTCCCGCAGGACAAGCTGGCGCGCGACATCTTCACCAAGAAGATCGCGCAGAACACCTACGCCATCGGCGTGCTGCAGCCGCTGGGCACGCTGGCGCCGGGCGCCACCATCTCCAACAACGCCAAGCTGTATTCCGGTCCGCAGGACGAGAAGGCGCTGGAAAAAGTCGCACCTGGCCTGGATCTGGTGAAGGACTACGGCATGCTGACCATCCTGGCCAAGCCGATGTACTGGGTCATGGAACAGCTGTACGCCATCCTGCACAACTGGGGCTGGACCATCATCGTCTTCACCATCCTGATCAAGCTGCTGTTCTTCCCGCTGTCGGCCGCCGGCTACCGCAGCATGGCGCGCATGAAGGTGGTCACGCCGAAGATGACCGCCATCCGCGAGCGCCACAAGGGCGATCCGCAGAAGATGAACCAGGCCATGATGGAGCTGTACAAGACCGAAAAAATCAATCCGCTGGGCGGCTGCCTGCCGATCCTGGTGCAGATGCCGGTCTTCATCGCCCTGTACTGGGTGCTGAACGCTTCGGTTGAAATGCGCGGCGCGCCGTGGGTGGGCTGGATCACCGACCTGACCCAGCCGGACCCATGGTTCATCCTGCCGGTGCTGTACGCGATCTCCATGTACATCACCACCAAGCTGAACCCGGCTCCAGCCGACCCGATGCAAGCGAAAATGATGCTGTGGATGCCGCTGGCGTTCTCGGTCATGTTCTTCTTCTTCCCGTCCGGCCTGGTGCTGTACTGGGTAGTGAACAACGTGCTGTCCATCGGCCAGCAGTGGGTCATCACGAAGAAATACGCGCCCGTCGAAGCCAAGTAATCCGGCCGGTTGTGCAAGCTGTACCCAAGGCCCGTGCCCAGCACGGGCCTTTTTTTACTAGAATAGCCCCATGAAACTCGACACTTCCCCCATCGCCGCCATCGCCACCGCTCCCGGCCGCGGCGGCATCGGCGTGGTACGCGCCTCCGGCAAGAACCTCAAAGGCCTGATCGAAGCCCTGTTCGGCGCCGCCACGTTGCAGCCGCGCCACGCCACCTACATCCCCTTCAAGCAGGCCGACGGCACCGTCATCGACCAGGGCATCGCCATCCACTTCAAGGGACCGAATTCCTACACCGGCGAGGACGTGCTCGAGCTGCAGGGCCACGGCGGCCCCGTGGTGCTGCAAATGTTGCTGGCGCGCGTGCTGGAAGCGGGCCAGGCCTTCGGCCTGCGCCTGGCCGAGCCGGGCGAATTCACCCGCCGCGCCTACCTGAACGACAAACTGGACCTGGCCCAGGCCGAAGCCGTGGCCGACCTGATCGACGCCTCCACCGAAGCGGCCGCCAAGTCCGCCTCGCAGTCGCTGTCCGGCGCCTTCTCCAGGACCATCCACGCGCTGGTCGAGCGCGTGACCAACCTGCGCATGCTGGTCGAGGCCACGCTGGACTTCCCGGAAGAGGAAATCGACTTCCTGGAAAAATCCGACGCGCGCGGCCAGCTCAGCGGCATCGTGGACGCGCTGGACACCGTGTTCCGCCAGGCCGCGCAAGGCGCGCTGCTGCGTGAAGGCCTGAACGTGGTGCTGGTGGGCCAGCCCAACGTGGGCAAGTCCTCGCTGCTGAACGCGCTGGCCGGCTCGGACGTGGCCATCGTCACGCCGATCGCCGGCACCACGCGCGACAAGGTCAGCGAAACCATCCAGATCGAAGGCATCCCGCTCAACATCATCGACACCGCCGGCATCCGCCGCAAGGACGAGGACGTGGACGTGGTCGAGCGCATCGGCATCGAGCGCACCTGGGGTGAAGTGGAAAAGGCCGACGTCATCCTGCACCTGCTGGACGCCGACCACGGCCCCTCGCGCGCGGACGAAGCCATCGTCGCCAACTTCCCGGCCGGCGTGCCGGTGCTGCGCATCTGGAACAAGATCGACCTGTCCGGCCACAAGCCCGCCGTGGACGCGATGGAAGACGCCACCCACGTCTACCTGTCGGCGCACGAGCACATCGGCATCGACCTGCTGCGCGCCGAGTTGCTGCGCATCGCCGGCTGGCAGCAGACCGGCGAATCGCTCTACCTGGCGCGCGAGCGCCATCTGATCGCGCTCAAGTCGGCCGGCAAGCACCTGTCCCTGGCCGGCGAGCACGCCGCCGTCAGCGACCAGTCGCTGGACCTGTTCGCCGAAGAGCTGCGCCTGGCCCAGGCCCAGCTCTCCAGCATCACCGGCGCCTTCTCCTCCGACGACCTGCTGGGCGTCATTTTCGGCCGCTTCTGTATCGGAAAATAACTTTCACGCTATCGTTCCAAGCCTTTCCATTTAAAAATTTTTCTTCACTCTGGGCACGCGAAATTTTTGTGATTTTACGTGCGCGAACGCACGTAAACCCGACAGTGGCGGCTCGGCAATCCTGCTATTATTGTTGCGCGCACTGCCTGAAAAGGCGGCAGGATCACCGGCTTGTTGATCCTGCTCATGCCGCAGAAATTGCGCGCAAGTATGCTGGTTGTACGCCGTAAAGTGTTGCCTGGAAAGGGGATGCCGTGGAATCGTTACAGAACCAACTGCCTGAGGAAGCGAGCGCCATGCCGCCCGCCGCGCCGCCTGTCTACACGCGGCAAACGCTGCCGCCGAAAGGCTCGTGCTGGTATTGCGAAAAACCGCTCGACAGCGTGCGCCGCTTCTGCGGCAAGGAATGCCACGACGCCTTCGACGAGGAAGCCGAATTTACGCGTTGAGCGCGGGATTGCACCGCGCCAGCGCCGCCAGCGCCGCTTCATAATCGAACTCGTGGGCCGCCGCGGCCACTTCCTGAAACACCGCTTCTCCCAGGCTGGCCGCCAGCATCGTGGCCGACTGCTCCAGCACATCGATCGCTTCACCATTCCCATCGTTCAGCAATTGCGCCAGACGCGCGACGAGCGCTTGCGCCTCCGCAGGCAGGGGCGTTTCCTCAGCTGATTGCGCAGCCGATTCCACTACCCCGGGTCCAGGGGCCAGGCTGCCGGCTGCGGTGCCTGCGGTGGCGCTGCCGTCCACGTGCGCGGCGATGGCGCGCAGCAGGCTGTCGAGCGCTGTTTGCAGCGTGTCCAGGCTGGCCTGGTGCGCCGCGCTGGACGCGAAACCGGACTCCGCGCCGGAAGGCGACAAGGCCGCTTCCGTCACGCCCGCCACGTGCTGCAGCTCCTGCGCGCCTATCATGCCGGCCGCACCTTTCATGCTGTGCGCCTTGCGCTGGGCCGCTTCACGTTCACCCTGGGCCAGCAGCTGCTGCATCTGCGCCACGGCCATTTCGTAGTCTTTGCGGAAACGCAGCAGCACCTGCCGGTACAGGCCGGCGTCGTCCATCAGCCGTTCCAGGCCTTCGGCGGTGTTGAGAGTGTGCCGCGCTGTCATCGCACGCAGCAGCTTACTTGGTGGTGAACGACCAGCTGCGGTTGGCGGTCACGCCGTCCACCGTGCCGGTGAAGGTCACGTCGTAAGTGGTGGCCGCTTTCAGCACGCTGAGCGGAATGATGGCTGCGCCGGCCACCGGGGTTTCGCGGTCGGTGGCGCGTGTCAGCAGGCGCACCGGCAGGTCGGCGCCGCCGCGCGGGCGCACGGTGAAGGTCTGCACGTTCACGGCGGCGGAAATGTCGCCCTGCACGCTGATCGGGTAGCCCACCTCGTTCTGGTTCGGCACCGGGTCCGGGGATTCGGTGTCGCTGAAGAAATTCAGCGGCACACGGGTCTGGTTTACCGCCGGGTAGACCACCAGCTTGCCGCGGCCCACGCCCGCGCCATAGCCGTTGGTGGTGGCGAAATCCGCCGTGAAATAAGTGTAGCCGTTGCCGGTGGCCGAGCCGGTGCCGGCTTCGCGGAACACCGGTTCCATGATCACGAAGCGGTGGTAGATGGCCGTGATCAGCTCTTCCGCGTGATAGAAGCCGGACGTCTCGGACGCCGCCGAAATCACCTCGCCGTACGCGTAGGCGCCCACCAGCGCATAGCCGGCGCTGGCCAGGCGGTCTTTCAGCGTTACGCCGGTGAAGCCGGGCAGGCCGGCGGTCTGGTCGTGAGTGACGGTGTTGTTCTGGCGCTGGTAGCTGGAATGCGCTTGCGCCGCCAGGTCGATGCGCGCGTTGCGCGCCAGTGCCGCCAGGCCGGCCTGCTGGCGCCGGTAATTGATCCAGTTGTAGCCATCCAGCGGAATGTCGCCGCTCAGCGTGGGCGCGCCCGGCTCGGCGGGCGTGTTGACGGTGGACGGCGTGGCAACGGCAGCGGTCGAGCCGCCTCCGCCGCCACCGCAGGCCGCCAGCAAGGCAGCCATGAATGCCGCAGTCAGCGCCGTGAGCGCGGTGGAAATCGGCGCGGAGCGGGGGGCTTTGCGGGCGGACGGGATATTCATGACAGCTCCTCTTGCAGAGTTTCAATTCTATGCGAAAACAAACTGTGCTGACGCCACAATCGCACCGCTCATGTTGAGCCAGATCAGATTATCGCCCCAGGCGGGGTAAAATAACTGCTTACTTCAAATGGCAATATTCCCCAGATGACACGAACCAAGCAGCGCCTGCGCCGCGCCAAATTTGCCCTGCCCAGCTTTGTCACCCTGCTGTCGATCGCCTGCGGTTTCGGCAGCATCGTCATTTCAGTTGACAACGCCTATATCGGCAGCGCGCACGATTACCAGATGGCCGCCGTGCTGCTGGTGCTGGCCGGGGTGTTCGACGCGCTGGACGGCTTCGTGGCGCGGGCCACCGGCACCAGCTCGGAATTCGGCGTGCAGCTCGATTCGATCGCGGACGTGATGAACTTCGGCTGTGCGCCGGCGGTGCTGCTGTATTGCTATGGCTTCGTGCTGCTGGGCCACGAGCACAGCACCTTGCTGCGCACCGGCGGCATTGCCAGCTTCATCTTCGTCGCTTGCGGCGCGCTGCGCCTGGCGCGCTTCAATGTAAACGTGGGCCGCACCGATCCGCGCTATTTCGTTGGCATGCCGATCACGGCAGGCGCCGCTTGCGTGGCCTCGGTGGTGGTGGCGTGGCCGGAGCCGGCGCGCACGCTGGAGCACGCCGTGCTGATCGTGGTGCTGCTGTTCGCGGTGGGGGGACTGATGGTGTCCACCATCCGCTTCCCCAGTTCCAAGCAGAAGCGGAGCTGGGGCGCGCTGGTGGCGCTGCTGGTGTGCCTGGGCCTGATGCTGTGGCTCACCACGGCCTTCTTCGCGTTGTTCTTCGCGGTGTACGTGGCGTTCACGCTGGCCTTGAACCTGGCCTGGAAGTACGGCTGGACCGGCATAGCCCCGCCGCTCGTGTACGAAGACGAAACGGCGTAAGCCTTACGCCACCTCGTGCCCGCGCGCCGCGCGCAGGATCTCGAACCACTGCTGGCGGCTCAAGGCGAACTGCGTTGCCTGCACCGCCTCCTCGATTGCCGCGATGCGTCCCGAGCCGGTCAGCGGCACCGGCCTGCAGGGCAGCTGCATGATCCACGCAAACACCACCGATGCGAACGGGCGCTGAACCTCGTCCGCCACCTGCTGGATGGTGGCGCGCAGCCGCGCGCCGGCCGCGTCGCCGCCGCTGAACAGGCGTCCGCCGCCCAGCGGCGACCAGATCATCGGCGCCACGCCCAGATCCTGCAGGCCGTCGAAGGTTTCGTCGAACATCGGCGCCAGGTGCAGCGGCGAGAATTCAACCTGGTTCGTCGCCAGCCCAATGCGCCGGTTCAGCGCCTCGAACTGGTGGCGGCTGAAGTTGGACACGCCGAAATGCCGTACCTTGCCCTCGCCGCGCAAGCGCGTGAAGGTGGCGGCCATCGCGTCGAAGTCCATCAGCGGGTCCGGGCGGTGGATCAGCAGCAGGTCCAGGTAATCGGTGCGCAGCTGGCGCAGCGAGTTCTCCACCGAGGCGGTGATGTGCGCCGCCGTGGTGTCGTAATGCTGGATGGTGTGTTCGGGGCGGTTCGGCGAGAGCAGCTTGATGCCGCACTTGCTCACGATCTGCATCCGCTCGCGCAGCGCCGGCTTTAAGGCCAGCGCTTCGCCGAACAGCGCTTCCACGCCGTAGCCGCCGTAGATGTCGGCATGGTCGAAGCTGGATACGCCCAGCTCCAGGCACTGCTCGATGAAGGCCAGGCGCTGCTGCGGCGCCATGTCCCACTCGGTCATGCGCCACATGCCCGCAACAATGCGGGACAGTTGCAGTCCGCCGGCCTGGTTCGCCATTATTTCAGCCACAGGCGCACGGAGTCCCATGCGCGGCCGAAGATGGACGCCTGCGGCACACCTTCCAGCGCCACCACCGGCAGTTCCAGCAGCGGCTTGCCGTCCACCATCATCTTCAGCGAACCGACGCGGGTGTTTTCAGCCAACGGCGCCACCAGCGGGTCCTTGCGTTCCAGCACAGGCTTCATCTTGCCGGCCACGCCTTTCGGCACCGTCACCAGCACGTCGTGCGAGAAGCCGATCTTGACCTTGTTGGACGAGCCTTTCCAGATTTCCGGCGTATCGATGGCTTGCCCCTTGCTGTACAGGCGTACCGTATCGAAATTCTGGAAGCCCCAGTTCAGCAGCTTCTGGCTTTCGGCCGTGCGCGCGCCGTCGGAGGCAGTGCCCAGCACCACGGAAATCAGGCGGCGCTCGCCGAAGTTGCCGTTCGGGCGGCGCGCCGACGCGATCATGCAGTAGCCGGCCGCTTCGGTGTGGCCGGTTTTCATGCCATCCACGGTCGGGTCCAGCCACAGCAGGCGGTTGCGGTTCGGCTGCGTAATCTTGTTGTAGGTGAAGCTTTTCACCGAGTCGATCTTGTAGAACTCGGGGTAGTCGGCGATCACGCGCTTGGCCAGCACGGACAAGTCTTGCGCGGTGGAATAGTTTTCCGGGCTGGGCAGGCCGTGCGGGTTGGCGAAGCGGGTCTGGGTCAGGCCCATGCGCTGCGCTTCGCGGTTCATCAGCGTGACGAAAGTGCCTTCGTCGCCGGCCACGGCTTCGGCCAGCGCCACGGCAGCGTCGTTGCCCGACTGCACCATCAGGCCGTGCAGCAGGTCGTTGATGGTGACGGGCACGGCCGGGTCGATGAACATCTTCGAACTGCTCGAGTCCACTTTCCAGGCGCGTACCGATACGTTGACTTTCTGGTTGATGTCGATCTTCTTGTCGCGCAGGGCCTGGAAGGTCAGGTAAGCGGTCATGATCTTGGTCAGCGAAGCCGGCTCGATGCGCATGTTCGGGTCTTGCGACGCGATAATCTGGCCGCTGGTCATGTCCAGCAGCAACCAGGATTTGGCGGCGATGGTGGGAGCAGGCAGGGTTTGCGCGACGGCGGAGGTGATGAACAGCACGCTGGTTGCGAGTGCCGCGAGGTATTTTTTCATGTGTCTTGATGCAGTGTATGCAGTGGGTGTAAAAACGGGTGCGGGAGATTATAGGGCCTTAAGCTGCCTCGTCGGCGCCCTTCTGGCCGGAATGCCATAGCGCCGAGACCCAGGTCTTGATATGGCCCAGCTTGCGGTGGAAGAAATGGTCGGCGCCGGGGATCACCAGCACCGGGATGTCCTGCGGGCGCGCCCAGTCGAAGACGTCCTGCACCGGAATGGTGTCGTCGTTCTCGCCGTGGATCAGGATGGTGTCGGCGGGAACTTCCGCCAGCTCCCATTTTTTGGCAGCCGTACCCACCAGTACCAGCCGCTCGGCAGGCGTGCCGGCCTCGGCCAGGCGCTTGGCCAGCTGCGACTGCACATAGGTGCCGAAGGAAAAGCCGCTCAGCGCCACCGGCAAGCCGGGAAATTTGGCTGTCATGTGCTGGTACAGCAAGCCCATGTCGTCGGTTTCGCCGTGGCCGCGGTCGTGCACGCCCTCCGAGGCGCCCACGCCGCGGAAGTTGATGCGCGCCACCACGTAGCCCAGGCCGACGAAGGTGCGCATCAGCGTCACCGCTACCTTGTTGTCCATGGTGCCGCCGTACAGCGGGTGCGGGTGCGCCACCAGGGCGATGCCGCGCGGCGCGGCGTCGCCGGCCGGCATGTCGATCAGGCCTTCCATCAGCCCGGCGCCGCCGGGCAGCGTGAATTTTTCCGAGTTCTTGTTCATCATATCTTCAGGCGCTCCACCACTTTGCCGCCAACCAGGTGGCTGTCCACAATCTCGTCGATATCCGTGGTGTCCACGTAGGTGTACCAGGTGCCTTCCGGATAAACCACCATCACCGGGCCTTCTTCGCAGCGGTCCATGCAGCCGGCCTGGTTGATGCGCACCTTGCCGTGGCCGTTGATGCCCAGCTCCTTGCAGCGTTTTTTCGCGTGTTTTTGCGCCACTTCGGCGCCGTGGTCGCCGCAGCTGTTGCGGCCGTCGTCCCGTTTGTTCATGCAGAAGAACACGTGACGTTCAAAATAGGGTTTGTTGTCGCTCATGGTAAGGCCTCGCTTGTCGTTTCAGGCGTAATCATACCCGCCCTGCGCCGGGGCGGGTTTACGGACGGTTCAGCTTGTGGGACGGCAGCAGCAGGAACCATAGCGCGAAGAAGGGCCACAGCAGCGACAGGAATTGCGCGGCGCCGTTGAAGTTGAGGAACTTGCCCTGCACCCAGCCTTGCAGGGTGGACACAAAATACGGGTTGACCGGCGTGGTGTTGACGATGAGCAGGCTGAGCAGCAAGGTCAGCGCGGCCAGGCGGCGCTGCGCCAGCTGCGGCGCGAAGGCCAGGCCGGCCAGCATGATGGCGCCGATCAGGAAGCCGCCCTGCGCGCCGGGCGTAATCCACACGAAGGCATTCTCCGGCGAGAACAGCAGCGCCGTCGCCAGCGACTTCACCACCACGGCCGAACCGGCCAGGCCGATCAGCAGGACGGCGCGCGGCGCGTGCTTGCGCATCAGGCACAGCAAGGTCAGGCCGGCGCCCACCATGCCGCAGGCGGTGATGATGGTTTCGGACAGCCAGTACTGTTCCACCGTCAGCTCCACGCCGGGGCGCAGCAGCGCCACCAGGTCGACATTCATGTCCAGCAGGCTGGACAGCCAGTCGGACAGGATGGGCAGCAGCTGGCCGTGACCGAACAGGAAACCCTGCGGATAGATCTGCGCCAGCGGCCACAGCGCCATCAGCACCAGGCCCTGGCTGGTGTGCTGCACGAACCAGCGCTGGCGCAGGCGGTACAGATGGCTGCCGTCCAGCAGCTTGGTCACCGTGAGCGTGCCGAACAGCGCGCCCATGGCGGCGCCGGCGGCATTGGTGTAGAAGTCCAGGTTGGACGACACGCGGCTGGGCAAATAGGTCTGCACCGCCTCCATGATGCCGGACACCAGCACGCCGCATACGGCCGCCACCAGGAAGGCCGCCACGCCCCGCACGCGCGGATACAGCGCGTACACCACCAGCGCGCCGAAGGGCATATAGCCGACCACGTTGATGATGGCGTCGAACTTGGTCCAGTAGCGCGGCATGGCCGTGTGTTCGAGGAAGATCAGCGGCGACAGGCCCTGGTTCAGCCAGCCCGAGAAGGGGAACCAGCTGGCGTACACGATCAGCAGCAGATAGGCCAGCAGCGTCGCGCGCGCCACCGGCGACGGCATGCGCGGCTGGACTGTTGTTTCCGTCACGCTCACGGCTTGGGGCTCACGATGCACTGCTCACAGTCCCAGGCTCACGGCCGCGCTGCCTGGGCCGAAGGTTGCGGCAGCGCCGCCAGCCATGCCAGGATGTCGGCCGCGATGGCGTCGGACGATGCGGCCAGCGCGCGCGCGCCGCCGGCGGCGTCGGCGCTTGGGGCTTCGGTGCTGCGCGTGAAGGTCTTCTGGTCCACCAGCTTGTGGTTGCGGAACAGCGAAGCGCGCAGCGACACCTGGCCGCTGCTGCTGGTCAGGCTGGCGAAGTTTTGCGAGAAATCGTCCGCTTCCAGGCGCAGCACCGGCATGCCGACGGCGGCGTCGGTGGTGGCCAGCACTTTCACGCCGGCCTGCGCCAGGCGCGCGCGCAGGCGCTGCGTGAGCAGCTGCAGCGGCGTAACGCTCCACGCGTTCTGCGCGTAGGGGCGGGCCTGCTGCGCGTCCGCATACAGCAGGCGGTAGTACATGCGGTTGCTGTCGAGCGAGGCAGGGCCGTTGACGTCCGCCACCACCAGGGCGGGGATGGCTGCGGCCGGGACCGGGGCCGGCGCCGCTCCTGCGGCGGCAGGGAGCGGCCCGAAGTCGTAGACCGTGTTGCCGGCGTTCTTGGTGGCGCAGCCGGAGGCGAGGAACGCCAGTGCAACGGCGGCGGTGACGGCGAGGTTGGGTTTCATGGGACTCCTTCTTCTTATTTGGCGGCGGGCGCCGGCGGGCTGAAGCCGGCTTCGCCCGGCCCCGGCGTGCCGTCCGGCGCGCCGAACAGAATGCTTTGCGGCCTGTCGTTCAGGGTGTTCATGGTGCGGCGCACGGCGCGCATCGAGGAACGCGTTTCGTCGGTCAGCGCGTTAATGTTCGGCAGCGTCTCCAGTTCCACGCCGCCGGCCACCGTCTCCAGCGACAGTCCAACGCGGTCCACGGTGCTGTTCAGGCGCGAGATGGCGCCGTCCGGTCCCTGCAGGCTGGCCGACAGCTTGGTGGCGTCGTCCGCCAGCCGGTTCACGGCCGCCAGGCTGCCTTCGGCCTGCTGCACCAGCTTGGGCAGCTTGTCGAAGGTGGGGCCAAGCTGCGCGGGCAGGGCGCGGTATTCGCGCGCGGTCTCGCTCACGTCGGTGAAGGCGCCCAGGATGGCTTTCTGGTTGTCGGGGCTGAGCAGGGTACTCAGATCGTCCGTCACCTTCTCCGCCTTGGACAGGATGGCCTTGCCGCGCTTCTCCAGCTGGTCGAACAGGCCGGGCTGCAGCGGAATGCGGGTCGGGTTGGCCTGGCTGGTTTGCAGGCGCGGCGAGCCCACCGATTCATCGTCCAGCTGGATGTAGGCTATGCCGGTCACGCCCTGGTAGCCCAGCGTGGCAAAGGTGGTCTTGGTGATCGGCGTTTCCGGGTCTATGCTCAGGTGCACCAGGATCTGTCCCGCCACCTTGGCATCGAAATCGATGGCGTCCACCTTGCCCACTTCCAGGCCGCGGTAGCGCACCGCCGCCTGCGGGTTCAGGCCGGGCACCGACAGTGTGGTGGCGATCAGGTAGGGATTGCGCTCCACGCGGTCGCGGTTGAACCAGACGCCGAACAGCACCGCCGCGATCAGCAGCGATATCGTGAAGAAGCCCGTCATTAATGCGTGCGATCTGTTTTCCATGCCTACTCCTTGTTGTTGCTGTCATCGAGCGCTTCCAGCGCGCGTTTGCCGCGGTCGCCGAGGAAGAACTCCTTGATGAAGGGATGATCCACCTTGATCACTTCGCGCGTCGGTGCGATGGCGATCACATGCTTTTCCGCCAGCACGGCGATGCGGGTGGACAGGGCGAACAGCGTGTCCAGGTCGTGCGTCACCATCACCACCGTCAGCCCCAGTTCGCGGTGCAGCGACTTGATCAGCTTGACGAAGCTCTCCGAGCGGTCCGGGTCCAGGCCTGCGGTCGGCTCGTCCAGGAACAGCAGCTTCGGCTCCAGCACCAGCGCGCGCGCCAGCGCCACCCGCTTGATCATGCCGCCGGACAGGTCGGACGGCATCTTGTTGGCGTGCTCGGGGCCCAGGTCCACCATGTTCATCTTCAGCAGCACGGCGTCGCGTATCAAGTCCTGCGGCAGCACGCGCAGCTCGCGCATCGGCTGCGCGATGTTCTCGAACACCGTCAGCGCCGAATACAGCGCGCCCTGCTGGAACAGCATGCCCCAGTGGTTGCGCAGCTGCTGCAGGTGCTCCGCGTTGGCCTCGCTGATGTCCTCGCCGAAAATGCGCACGCAGCCCTTGCTGGGGCGCTCCAGGCCCAGCATCTGGCGCAGCAGCACGGTCTTGCCGGTGCCCGAGCCGCCCACGATGGACAGGATCTCGCCCTGCTCGATTTCCAGGTTCAGGTCCTGGTGCACCACGGTGCGGCCGAATTTGGTCTGCAGGTTGGTGATCTGCACCACCGGCACGCTGCCGTCCAGCGTCAGCTTGCCTTCGCCTTCGGGGCAGCCGCAATTCTCCTCGGGAGCCTGGGTTGGGGCGGGAGTCTGGTCCATCAGTAGCCCACCCCGTTGAAGACGATGGCGAACACCGCGTCCGCCAGGATCACCACCGTAATCGCCGTCACCACCGAAGTGGTGGTGCCGCGTCCCAGGCTCTCCGTGTTCGGCTGGATGCGCAGGCCGAAGTGGCAGGACACCAGCGCAATCAACACGCCGAACACCACGCCCTTGAGCAGGCCGATCAGGTAATTCGCCAGCGGCACCGCGTCCGGCAGCTTCTGGATGAAGTAGCGCGCCGACAGGTTCAACTCCACCTTGGCCGACACCATGCCGCCGATCAGCGCCATGGTGTCGGTCCAGATCACCAGCAGCGGCATGGAAATGGCTAGCGCTATCACCTTCGGCAGGATCAGGCGGAAGCCGTGCGAAATGCCCATCACCAGCATCGCGTCCAGTTCTTCGGTCACCCGCATCACGCCCAGCTGCGCGGTGATCGATGAGCCGGAGCGGCCGGCCACCAGGATCGCCGCCAGCAGCGGTCCCAGTTCGCGGATCACGCTCATGCCGAGCAGGTTGACCAGGTAGATGTCGCCGCCGAACGTGCGCAGTTGCTGCGCCGACAGGAAGGACAGCACCACGCCGATCAGGAAGCCCACCAGTGCGGTGATGCCCAGCGCCTGGAAGCCGGCGTGGTAGACGTTGGCGGAAATTTCGCGCCAGGGGCCGCGCATGGGGTTGCGCAGGAAGCGCCAGGCGTCCTGCGTCACCTGGCCGATCAGCCGCACGAAGCCGGCCAGGTGCTCGCCGAAGCCCATGATGGCGAAGCCCAGCTTCATCACCGACGTGAGGCGGTGCTTGCGCTCGTGCTTGAGTTCCAGCGTGCCGGTCGATTCGAGGCGCTTGAAGAATTCTTCGTGCTCGGGCGCCATTTGCAGGGATGCTGGCCGGGTCTTGCCCCAGGCATTCCATAAAAGCTGGGCGCCGATGTGATCCATCGCCTCGATCGCGCGCAAATCCCACTGCGGGGTCTTGCCCTTGAGCTGTTTCAGCGTGGCCGTGATGGCGCGCATGGGCTGGCGGTGGGCCAGCGCATGGACTTGCCAGGTGCCGCTGGCCGTGACCGTAGCCCCCGGTGCGCTGCCGGAGCTGATGGAGAGGGTGGGCACGGGGTTAGTTGGCATGGCTCAAGTGTAAGTGACTTTTTACTACGGCGCCACCCGGTACGGCGGCGGTTCCGGCGGGTTACGCCTGCGGCGATCCCGCCCTCCCGGACACACGGGAGGGGGCGGGCTGGCGGGGCGCGCCGAGCGCAGCGTAAGCCGCCACTGTCAAGCGGCCAGGTGGCGTGCCTGCCGCTGCGGCGCCGGATGGTGTGCATGGGCGTGGGGTTGCGCCGCCGGCTTCCCTTTCGGCGCAAAATCCCCCGCCAGCAACTGCGCCGCGGCCTCCGCGTCCATGCCCGTGTGCACCAGCCAGCGCTGCACCATGGCCGCCAGCCGGTCCAGCGCGATGCGGTGCGTGGCGTCGGTGTTCGCGTACAGCCAGTCCGAGAATGCCATGAAATTCTGGAACGGCGATACTCCCAAAAGAGTCGGTAAGGTATGGGTAAAGCGCCCCGAATTGGCCACCAGGTCCCAATAGCGCGCGAAACGCACCAGCCGCTGCATGGTCTGGAAATCGATATGTTTGTTTGCCAGGATGGTGTACGGCGGATGCGGATCGAACACCAGTCCGAACGGCTCCGTGTGCCGGATGATGGGCGTGCCGCGCAAGCGCTTCAGGATGCCGAACTGGATCTCGTGCGGCCCCAGCGCCCACAGCTTGTTGAAGCCCTCGGCGAAACTCTCCACGGTTTCCCCCGGCAGGCCGGCGATCAGGTCCACGTGCATGTGCGCCGCCGAATGGTCGCACAGCCAGCGGATATTGTCGGCCGCTTTCTGGTTGTCCTGCTTGCGGCTCACCAGCGCCTGCACCTCCGGATTGAAGCTCTGGATGCCGATCTCGAACTGCAGCGCGCCGTGCGGGAACTTGGCGATACCCTCCTTCAGCGCGTCCGGCAGGTGGTCCGGCACCAGTTCGAAGTGGGCGTAGACCGGATCGTCCGGATTCGCCTCCAGCTTGTCCAGGAAGAACTGCATGATCTTCAGGCTGGTCTTGATATTCAGGTTGAAGGTGCGGTCCACGAACTTGAACAGCCGCGCGCCGCGTGCATGCAGCCCCTCCATCTCTGCCAGGAAGGTATCGATATTGAACGGCCAGGCCGTCTTGTCCAGCGCCGACAGGCAGAATTCGCACTTGAACGGGCAGCCGCGCGAAGCTTCCACGTAGATGGTGCGGTTCTTGATATCGTCATCCGAATACAGTGAATAGGGCAGTTTGAGCTCCGCCATCGGTGGCTGGTGGCCGGCGTGCACCTTCATGATGGGCTTGGGGCCATTCAGGATCTCGCTGCACACCTTGGGGAAAGTCACGTCGCCCCAGCCGGTGATCACATAGTCCGCCAGCCGTACGATGTCCTGCTCGTTCGTCTCGTACGATACTTCCGGCCCACCCAGCACCACCACCACCTCCGGCGCCACGCGCTTCAGCATGCCCACGACCTTGTTGGTCTCTTCGACGTTCCATATATAGATGCCGAAACCGACAATGCGCGGCTTGTGCGCCAGGATGCGCTCCACAATCTCGGTGGTCTTGGCGCCGATGACGAACTCCTGAATCCTGGTCTGCTCCTGCAGCTCCCCCATGTTCGCAAGCAGGTAGCGCAAGCCCAGGGAAGCATGGGTGTAACGCGCATTGAGGGTGGAGAGCAGGATAGTCATGGGAACGGGCGAAGAATAGGACGGCAAAGGAGGCATTTTACCCTTGCCAAGCCGCGGCGGCTTCTATATAGTTCTGCCTCCCGACGCGCTGCATGCAAATGCGAGTTGCGCAGGGTAGAAATCAGGGGTTGACGAGCTGCACGAAACACAGCATAATCTCGCCTCTCTGCTGCTGAACAAAACGCTTCAGCAAGTAACGCAGAATTCTTTAAAAATTAACAGTCGATAAGTGTGGGCGTTTGATGATGATGCCGGAGGCGCA
>NZ_BAAKJE010000288.1:0-246 GCF_059704565.1 Massilia sp. NBRC 108631 | reverse complement strand
GCCCGGGTACACGGTCGATTCGAACACCACGATGCTGCCCTTCTTCATGTGGCGCCCGACCGTGGCGCTGGCGCCGGCCAGCGGCGCGAAGTCGGGATTGTGGGCGGTGTCGACCGGGGTCGGCACGGCCACCACGATGATGTCGGCCTCGGCCAGCATGGCCGGATCGGAGGTGTACTCGGCGTGCTCGGAGGCGGCCATCTGCTCGTCGCTCAGTTCGCGCGACGGGTCGGTGCCGTGGCGGCA
>NZ_BAAKJE010000287.1:0-28650 GCF_059704565.1 Massilia sp. NBRC 108631 | reverse complement strand
TCCTAATCGTTGTCAAAGTTCGTTTGCAAACAATAGCGTTTGCCAAACAGGTGTTTGTTCAGTCTGTCTGCCTAACCATGTAAGCCAAGGGACGCTGGCAAAACATTAGTGTCTGCGATACTGAAATCTGTACAGCCTTAAATTATAGCGGGCTTTTGGCGGCAGGGCAATTCCCAAAATGGCAAATTGCTCTTTTTGCAGCAGTTTCACGGGGCCTTAAGCCTGCGCGGCGGACGCGCCCGCTATAATCGCCGCCCATGAACCTGCTCAAAACCCTCGCTGCCATCTCCAGCATGACCATGCTGTCCCGCGTCACCGGCCTGCTGCGCGAAAGCCTGTTCGCGCGCGCTTTCGGCGCCGGCGCCTACACGGACGCCTTCATCGTCGCCTTCCGCATTCCCAACCTGCTGCGCCGGCTGTTCGCCGAGGGCGCGTTCTCGCAGGCCTTCGTGCCCATCCTGGCCGAATACAAGAACCAGCACGGGCAGCAGGCCAGCAAGGACCTGGCCGACCATGTGGCCACCACGCTGGTGTGGGCCACGGTGCTGGTGAGCGCGCTCGGTATCATAGGCGCCCCGCTGTTCGTCTACCTGATTGCCACCGGCCTGCGCAGCACGCCGGACGCCTTCGACGCCTCGGTCTGGATGACGCGGCTGATGTTCCCCTATATTGCCTTCATGTCCTTCGTGGCGCTGTCCGGCGGCATATTGAACACCTGGCGCCAGTTCAAGATCCCCGCGTTCACGCCGGTACTGCTGAACCTGAGCTTCATCGCCGCCTCGCTGTTCCTGGCGCAGCACCTGGCGCAGCCGATCTACGCCATGGCCATCGCGGTGTTCGTCGGCGGCATCCTGCAGGTGGCCATCCAGGTACCGGCGCTGATCCGCATCGGCATGCTGCCGCGCCTCTATCTGAATCCCATGGTCGGCTTGCGCGACGGCGGCGTGCGGCGCGTGCTGAAAAAGATGGGGCCGGCCGTGTTCGCCGTGTCGGCGGCCCAGATCAGCCTGATGATCAACACCAGCATTGCTTCGCGCCTGGCCGAGGGCAGCATCTCCTGGCTGTCCTACGCGGACCGGCTGATGGAATTCCCCACCGCCATGCTGGGGGTGGCGCTGGGCACCATCTTGCTGCCAAGCCTGGCAAAGGCCAATGCCGACGCCGACCACGAGGAATACTCGGACTTGCTGGACTGGGGCCTGCGCCTGACCTTCCTGCTGGCCCTGCCGGCCGCGGTCGGCATGGCGACCCTGGCGGTGCCGCTGATCAGCACGCTATTCCACTACGGCAAATTCACCGCCGAGGCAGCCATCATGTCGGCCCAGCCCCTGATGGCCTACAGCGCCGGCCTGATCGGCATTATCCTGGTGAAGACACTGGCGCCGGCGTTTTACGCCAAGCAGGACATCCGCACGCCGGTGAAGATCGCCGTGGGCGTGCTGATTGCCACGCAGCTCATGAATCTGTTGTTTGTACCCTACATCGCCGTCTCCGGACTCGCGCTTTCCATCGGTTTGGGGGCCTGCATCAACGCCGCCTTCCTGTACCGGGGCTTGCGCCGGCGCGGCGTGTACCAGCCCAAAGCTGGCTGGGGGAAATTTTATTTGAAACTATTGGTTGCAGTCGGTTTCATGGGTGCCGCCGCATGGTTCGCTGCAGCAAAATTTGACTGGCTTGCAATGAGCCACCAACCTTTCCTGCGTGCAGGTATATTATTTCTTTTAATAACTATCTGTGCGGTAATTTATTTCCTGGCATTATTTATTATGGGCTTCCGTTTCCGCGACTTTAAAAGGCGCGCCAAGTAGCGCAGCCATCGCGCCAGTGCCCCGGATACAAAAAAACCCGCTTGCGCGGGTTTTTTTAAGCTTGATCCCGCCTCATGCGTCAGTATCTTTTTTGCGGCGAGCCAGGAAAGCCAGGATGCCCAGGCCACCCAACAGCATGCCGTAGGTAGCTGGTTCCGGAACTGCCGTTACGCTCACTTCGCCGCTGTACTTGGCGCCCACGCCGCCTACGCCGAACAGGTTCAGCACGAATGGCGCAGCGCCGCTGTGCTCAACGCCGAAGAAGCGCAGTTTGCCGTCGTTGAAGACGCTGCCGGTGGTGCCGTTCAGGTTCGACAGAGTGCCGTCGAAGGTCAGGTTCTGGCCGCTGATCGTCACAACGATCTCGTACAGGCCTGGTGCCAGGCCGCCAAAAGTGATCACGTCGGAGCCGCCCGACAGCACATCATCGACCGGGGATTTGACGGATTGGAAGAAGTTGTTCGCCAGCGGGTTGTCATCCAGAATGACCAGCTGATCAGCCGCCGAGGCGCCGAAGGATGCTGCGGCCAACAGGCTCGCAACAATAAGTTTCAATTTCATAGGTTATCCTTAAAAAGTTGATGTTATTGGTTGATGAGCCAACCAACGTTTAATCGGGACTGCGAAGGCAGCATAGCATAAATACATTAAAAGTCTTGTTCTTTTGATTATATTTAATTTCCGATAATAAAGTAATTTATGCAAGTAATTTAATTATGTTGCACAGCAATATTTGGATCAGTAAAAAGCCCGGCATGCGAGGGCATCCGGGCTTGTTGGATCACTTTTGCGGCTCAGGCGGCAGGTCGGGATCGGGCTTGGTCTCGTCCGCCTTGGCCTCCTCGGCCGGCGGCTCGGGCCGGGTGGCGGGCTCGGGCGGGGCCGGCGGTTCGGCCGGCTCGGCCGGCTCGGCGGGCGCGTCGGCCGGCGGCGCTCCGGCGCCAGCGACGGCGCCGGATGGCGGCTGGCCAGGCAGCGGCGGCTGGCCGGGACGGGGCTGGCTGGTGGGCGGCTGCCCCGGCAAAGGCTGGGCGTCGCCGGCGCTGACAAATTTCCAGTCCGCGATACGCTGCTTGCCTTCGAAACCCTGGAAGCGCGCCGGGAAGTTGCCGATCTTGACAGGCTTGGCGTCGGACAGGCTGTACACCGCTACCACGCCGGTGGTGCCGGCCGCGTAGCTGATGCCCCACTCGGCCTTGCCGGTCATGGGATCGACAAAAATCTTGCGCAAGTGGCGCCGCACGGCGGGAAAGCGCGGGTCCAGCAGCAGTTCCTTGAGCGAAGGCGGCTGGGTCGGCTGGCCGGGCGGCGTGGCCTTGGCATAGCTTTGCAGCGCGTCGCTGAACTGGGCGCCGATGTTGAGCAATTCACGCTCGGCGGCACTGCGCTGCATCACCGCGCCCAGCTTGACGGCGGTCGCGCCCACCAGGCCGATGATGGCCACCAGGATGATCAGGCTGATGTAGGTGAAACCGGCGCGGCGGCGCCCGGCCGGCCTACCAGTCCGCGTAGGGCTTGCCATGGCGGTCATTGCCGGGCGCTCCGCTCTTCAGGTCCGCCACGCCGCCCTTGCTGCCGTCTTCCGGCGGCACCAGCACCCAGGTGGTGCTGCTCTCGGTGATGGGATCGATGGGCGCGGCGCGCAGGTATTTTTTCTCCACCAGCTGTTCCAGCGTGTCGGGGTAGCGGCCGGTGTCGCCGTAGTACTGGTCGATGGTGGCGCGGGTGCTGCGCAGGTTGTCGGCCAGGATGGTTTCCCTGGCGCTGTCGACGCTGGGGAAATAGCGCGGCACGGCCAGCGTCAGCAGCAGCGCGATGATGCCCAGCACCACCAGCAGCTCGATCAGCGTGAATCCTCGTTGGGCTTTGTTCATCGTTACCATTTTTTATAGGGCACGCCGTTCAGGCCGGTCTTCTCGGACAGGGAAAAGACATCGTACACGTCCTCCCCTTCGCGCGGCTGGTCGGCGTCGCTGGCATAGCTGCGCAGCCCCCAGGTTTGCGCGTCGGAGGCGTCCGGCTCGGAACTGAAGGGGTCGCGCGGAATGCGGCGCAGGAAGTAGATCTTGCTGCGCTTGGGGTTTTTCTGGTCCTGCACGCCTTCCACCAGCAGCTCCAGGTTCTTCGGGTAGCCGGTGCTGAGGGTGCTCTTGGCCACGCGGCCGTCGTCGTAGGCTTGCTTGTAGGCGTCGATGGCCTGGCGGATCTCGTGCAGCGAGCGGCGCAGCTCCTGCTCGTTGCGGCGCTGTATGGTCACCTGGGCCACCGGCACCACGAGCGTGCCCAGCAGGCCCAGGATGGCCAGCGTCACCAGCAGTTCGATCAGCGTGAAGCCACGGCGCCGCGGGTTCATTTTGCGGGCGGCTGCGGCGGGGCCGGTATCGGCGCCGCAGGTTCGGGCTGGGCCACGCTGGTGGCGGGGCCGGGTTGCGAGGTGGACAGCGGCACGCCGGCCGGCGCACTGGCCGGCAGCGCGGGCGCCGTGCCGGAAGCATCGGCGCCGGAGACGGCCGGCGTGGCCGGCAGCGGCTGGCCGGGCGCCGGCACCGGCAGCGGCTGGGCGCCCTGGCCTTGCTGGCCCGGCGGCGGCAGCTGCGGCGCGCCGGGACGCACCGGGGCTGCCGGCGCGCTGGGCGCGCCCAGCGGCAGCGTCACCGTGGTGCGCACGGCGGGATCGGGACGGCGGCGGAAATTGCCCTCGGTGCCAGCCGAGAATTCGGCGGCCGCCGCTTCGGGACGCTGCACGTTGCGGATCAGGTGCGGCGTAATCGACAGCACGATTTCCGTTTTTTGCTTGTCGTCCGTGGTGCTGCCGAACAGGCGGCCGAGGATGGGCACGTCGCCGAACAGCGGCACCTTGCTGCCGTTACTGCGGTCTTCATTGTTGATCAGGCCGGCCAGCACCTGGTTCTCGCCGTCCTTCAGCTGCAGCATGGTGGTGGCCTGGCGGGTGCCGATCTGGTAAGCCTTGGTGCCGGACTTGGTCTCCACCTGGCTGACCAGGTTGCTGACCTCGAGCGCCACGCGGATCGCCACTTCGTTGTTCAGGTAGATGGTGGGCTCGGCGTTCAGCGTCAGGCCCACGTCCACGTAGCTGACCGACTCGCTGGCGAAGCCGCCGGTGCCGGGCGAGATGGTGGTGGTAATCACCGGCACCTTGTCGCCGATCAGGATCTTGGCCTTTTCCTTGTTGCGCACGCGGATGCGCGGATTGGCCAGCAGCTTGCTGTCGCCGTCGGTCTTGTTGGCGTTGGCGGTCAGGTTGACGGCCGACACGCCGATGCTGCGCTGGTTCAGGTGGTTCAGGTCGTTAATCGTCAGCACCGTGCCGCCGGAGGAGATCAGCGGACCGAAGGTGACGCTGGAGGGCCAGGCCACGCCCAGCTCCATCAGGCGCGTGCGCTTCACCTCCAAAATCTCCACTTCCAGCATCACTTCCGGCTCGGCCACATCCTGCAGCGCCACCAGGCGCTCGGCCAGGCGGATCGCCTCGGCATTGTCGCGCACGATCAGCAGATTCAGTTTTTCGTCCACCACCACGTCGCGCGACTTGAGGATGGTCTTCAGCGTGTTGGCCACCGACTTGGCCTCGGCGTTGGCCAGGAAGAAGGTCTTGACCACCATCTCCTGGTATTCCTTCAGCTTGGCCGCCACGTTGGGGTAGATCAGGATGGTGTTGCCGTCCAGGACCTGCTGCTCGAGCTGGTTGGTCATCAGCAGATAGTAGACCGCTGCTTCCACGGTGCTGTTCTTCAGGAAGATGGACGCTTTCTGGTCGGTCTTGACGTCCTTGTCGAACACGAAATTGAGGCCGGAGCGGCGCGCGATAATCTCGAACACCTGCTTTAGCGGCGCGTCGCGGAACTCGATGCTGATGGGCTGCCTGAAGGCCTTCGACAGGCCCGCCTCCGCAGTCGGCTGGGCGCCCTTCTCGTTTACGTCGCGCAGCATCAGGCGCGCCTGCTCGTAGGACGGTTTTTCGGCCAGCACGGCATTGAGCTTTTGCCGGGCGCCGTCGTAGTCCTTCCTGGCGGCCAGCTCGCCGGCCGAGGCCACCATTTTTTCCAGCCGCTCGGACGCTTCCACCGCGCGCAGGCCGGCGCGGGCGCGCTCGTTCATCGGGTCCAGCGCCAGCACGCGCTGGTAGCCCTGCTGGGCCGGGGCGCGGCGGCCATCGGCCAGTTCGCGGTCGGCCTGCTCCAGGTACTGCACGGCGGCGCGGTCGCGCGTCAGCAAGTAGGCGGAGCGGAACTGCGCGTTCTGCGGGTCCTTGGAAATGGCTTCCTGGAACTTGGCCAGGCCCGCTTCCGGATTGTTCTGCTCGACCAGGGCGCGGCCCTCGCGGAACGCCATCTCGCCGGCGCAGCCGGCCAAGGCCAGCGCCACCAGCGCGGCCATGGCCGTGGTTTTGAACATGCGGTGTGGGATGCGGGCCATTAGTCGGGAACTCCAATATTGAGCTGCTGGGATTGATTCAGCGGCAGATAGGTAAGCTTCAGCATGGGCGGCGCGATGGCGTCGACGCGGTAGACGCCGTCGATCACCGTTTGCGCGCGCACCACGTAGGTCTTGTCGGCGCGGGCCAGGAAGACTTCCCAGGCGCCGTCGCTGGCCGCCTTGCCGATGTAGGTGAACGGCAGCGGCGGCGCCTGGGGCGGCGGCGGCGGCGGCGGCGGCGCCGGCGCAGGTGGCGGTGGCGGCGGCGCCCAGTTCTGGCTGCCGAACACGCCCCCCGCCCCGCCGAAGCTGCCTTCGCCGGACTCGCCTATCAGTTCGGCGCGCGGCAGCAGGCGCAGGATCTGCACCTCCGCCGGTGCGCCCTTGGCGGCAACCGGCGCAGTTACGGGGGGCGCGGCGGCCGGCGCACCGGCGGGCGCGCGGCGATCCACCGCTTCGGCGACCTCGCCGTCCGCAGGCGACTTGTCACCGAAGATCACCAGGCCGGCGGCGCCGGCCAGCGCGGCGGCCATCAGCATGTGGCGCGGCGTCATGGCTGCCCCGGCACGGCGCCGTCCTTCAAGTCCTTCAGGTACAGCGTGAAGCGCATGCGCGCCTCCACCTGCGTGTCGCCGATGTTCTCGCGGCGGAAGCCGATGTCGTCCAGCGCAGCGAACGGCAGTTCGCGCAAAGCTGTCAGCGCGAACTGCCAGATGGCCTGGTAGCTGCCTTTGACCGGCAGTGTGATCTGGTAGCTGGCGACGCGGCTGGCCTTGTCGTAGCCCAACTTGTACTCGCCCTGGTTCAGGCTCAGGCCCGCCTTCGTGGCCAGCCCGAACAGGACCTTCACGTGCTGCTCGGCGTAGCGCTTTTCACCCAGTGTTTCCTGGAACAGGGCCAGGTTTTCATTGGCCGACGGCGGCGGCGCGGCCACCACCAGCGCGCCCGGCGCCGGCAGCGGACGGGCCAGCGCCACGCGCTGCTCTGCGCGCTGCGGAATCAGCCAGGCCCACGCCGCGGCGCCCGCCACGCACAGTAAAGCCGCCACGCAGCCAGCGGCGCCGGCGCGCACAGCGGCCAGGCGCGCGCGCAGCAGCACGGCCGGCACGGACAGCTGCGCCGAGGCCGCCGGCTGCTTGCGCTGCTTGGTGCCTTGCGCCGTCATCGCGCCCCCCACTGCGCTTCGACCTGGAAGCGGATCGGCCGGTTTGGATCGGTGTCGTTGATTTCATGCCGCGACAAGGCCGCGCCAACGAAAAATTCCTGCTGCTTGAGCTGTTCGATGTAGGCGATCATGTCATCCGCGTTCCTGGCTTCGGCGCTGATCTTCAGCATCTGCTTGTTGGGGTCCGGCTCCAGCGCCAGCAAGGCCACGCTGGCCGGCGTGGCCGCGCCCACCGCTTCCTGCATGTCGCGCCACGGCAGGTTCAGCTGCAGCACGGCGGCGTTGATGGCTTTCGCCTGCGCGTCCGGTATCCGCACCTTGGCTGCCTGCACGGCGGCCGCGCCCTGTGCGCCCTGCCGCTGCTGCACCAGTTGCTGCTGTTGCTCCTGCAAGGCGCGCTGCTGCCGGCGCTCCAGCTCGCGCACCTGGGCCGCGCGGACGCGCTGCTGCTGCACCATCTGGTAGCCGTACAGGGCGGCGCCGGCGCACAGCGCCAGGCCCAGCACGCAGCCTGCCAGCGCAGCAGGATGTTCCCGGCCCAGCCGGTACAGCGCGCGGCGCCAGCCCGGCGCGGCGAAATCGATGCGCATTTTCCTCATGCGGCCAGCCCTCCGCACGCCAGCACGCTCGCCAGCGACCAGCTGTCCTCGCCCGGCGCGGCGGCGCCCAGCGTGCTGCAGGAAATCTGCCCGGCGTTGGCGGCGGGCTTGGCCAGCAGCGGCGGCACCTGGCCGCACAGCTGCAGCAGCTGCGGCGCGTCCACGCCGGCCAGCAGCGCTTCGCGTTGCAGCGTTTGCGCCAGCCAGTACTGGTCGGCGCCGCGCGGCACAGGCATTGCGCGGATCGCGTGCAGGCGCCGGCTGGCGATGATGGCCAGCGTCAGCAGATGGTCGTGCACCTGGCCGAACCACGCGCCGTCCTTGAGCGCGCCCTGCCAGCGGTTCCACGCGGTCACGAAATGCGGCAGCACTTCCACCACCGCCATGCCGTGATCGGCGGCGGCCTGCTCCAGCGTCGCCAGCAAGGGCTGCGGCATGGCTGCGGCAAAGAACGGCTGCCCGGTGTCCCAGTCGGCGACGATTTTCCAGCCGCCGGCCGGTTCGCCGTACAGGCTGTGAAAGCGCAGCGCGGCTGCCGCTTCCAGGTCGGCCAGGCGCGCAGCCTGGGCCGGCGGCGTGACGGACCACATGCGGGCCAGGTCGTCGGCCAGCACGAAGCCGGCCGGCCAGCCCTGCACGTCCTGTCCCGCCAGCAGCTCGCGCAGCGCCAGGCCAATGGCATGATGGGCGTGCAGCGCGCCGACGCCTTCCGGCGAAAACGGCTGCTCGGCCAGCAGCTCGGCGCGGGGGCCGAACCAGCGGCTGACCTTCAGCAGGCTCACGGCGAAACCCGACACGCCGATGCGCAGCGACTGCCCCGGCAGTCTGTTGAGCAGTCTAGGCATGCAGCGTCACCCGCTTGATTTCCGACAGCGTGGTGCCGCCGCGCTTGACCAGCTCGAGCGCGGCCAGGCGCAGGCTGCGGGTGCCGTTCTTGTAGGCGGCGGCCTTGATCTGGCGGATCGGTTTTTTGTCCACGATCAGTTCCCGTATTTCGTCGTTCAGCGTGAGTATCTCGGCAATCGAGCGGCGCCCCTTGTAGCCGGTGCCGCGGCAGTCGCCGCAGCCCTTGCCTTCCATGAAGCGGTAGTCGAAGGCGTCGGCGCGGGTCAGGTTGACGCTGGCCAGTTCCTGGTCCGAGGGCGTGTATTCGGCCGCGCAGTGCGGGCAATTGATGCGCACCAGGCGCTGCGCCCAGATGCCGTTCAGCGCCGACACGAAGGCGTATGGATCGATGCCCATGTGGGTGAAGCGGCCGAACACGTCGAACACATTGTTGGCGTGCACCGTGGTGAGCACCAGGTGGCCGGTGAGCGCGGACTGCACGGCGATTTCGGCGGTCTCGCGGTCGCGGATCTCGCCCACCATGATCTTGTCCGGGTCGTGGCGCAAAATCGAGCGCAGGCCCTTGGCAAAGGTCAGGCCCTTCTTCTCGTTGACCGGGATCTGCAGGATGCCGGGCAGCTGGTATTCCACCGGGTCTTCAATGGTGATGATCTTTTCACGGCCGTTGTGGATCTCGGTGAGCGCGGCGTACAAGGTGGTGGTCTTGCCCGAGCCGGTGGGGCCGGTCACCAGCAGCATGCCGTAGGCTTCCTGCGCCAGCACGCGCAACGTGGCCAGCGAGGGCGCGTCGAAGCCCAGCGCCTCCAGTGTAAGCGAGCCGTAGGCCTCGATCATGGCACGCTTGTCCAGAATACGGATTACCGCGTCTTCGCCGTGGATGCTGGGCATGATGGACACGCGCAGGTCGATCTCCCGCCCGCCCGCCTCGACACGGAAGCTGCCGTCCTGCGGAATGCGCCGTTCGGAAATGTCCAGTTCCGCCAGCACCTTCAGGCGCGAGATGATCTGCTCGGCCACTTCGATGCCGTTGACGGCGGTGGCGTGATCGAGCACGCCGTCCACCCTGTACTTGACGGCCAGCCCGCCGGCGGTGCTTTCCAGGTGGATGTCGGAGGCGCCGGCCTTGAGCGCGTCGTACAAGGTGGAATTCACCAGCCGCACGGCGGGGCTGGCAGCCTCGGACACGGAGGCGAAGGACAGCACGGCGGCAGTCTTGCCGTCGCGCCGGCCCTCGCTGGCGCCGGGCAGCAGGCTGTCCACCGCGCGCGCCGATTCCTCCTGCTTGGACAGGTAGGCCTGGATGTCGGCCTGCAGCGCCAGCCGCGTTTGCAGCGGCGTATGCGGTGTGGCGCGCGCCTGGGCGCCCAGCCAGGTCTGCAGGTCGAGGTCGAAGGGGTCGGCGATCACGCCCACCAGCAGGCCGTCGTGCGCGCGCAGCAGCACGCAGCGGCGCGCCATGGCCTGCGACAGCGGCAGCAGGTCGAAGGCCGGCGTAAAGCTGAGCATGTCCACCGTTTCCAGCACGGCCAGGCCGAAGGGCTGGGCCAGCGCGTGCACCGCCAGGCGCGGCTCGATGCCGGTCAGCGCTTCCAGCTCTTCCACCAGGCTGCGCTTGCTCTGTTGGGCGCGCGCGCGGGCGCGGATCAGCATGGCATGCTCGATTGCCGGGACCGCCGGGCTGGCCGCATCCCTGGCCGGGGTTGGCATCATGACATGTCTCCAGCGAGATCGAAAATTGGCATGTAGAGTAACACCACGATGGCGCCCACCACCAGGCCGATGCAGGCCATCAGCAGCGGCTCGAACGTGCGCGTGAAACGGTCGATCCAGCGGCTGATTTCGCCGTCGTAGAAAGCAGCCGACTGGGTCAGCATGGGGCCCATGTCGCCGGTGCGCTCGCCCACCCGCAGCATGCGCAGCGAGATCGGCGTGGTCAGGCCGTTCGCCTCGAAGGCGGACGACAGCGGCAAGCCCGATTCGACGTGCGCGCGCGCGGCCTGCAAGCCTTGCCGCACCGACGGCGAGACCATGCCTTGCACCGTGTCGATGGCGTGCAGGATGGTGATGCCGCCTTCGCTGAGCATGCCCAGCGTAAGGTACAGGCGCGACAACTCGTAGATGCGCACGCGCTCGCCGATGCCCGGCAGGCGCGACATGAGCCGCAGCAGGCCGCCGTTGGCCATCAGGCGGCGCAGGCCGAACACCAGGCTGCCCAGCAGCAGCGCCAGGCCGGCCAGCAAGGCGGTGGTGTGGGCGGCGGCGAACTGGCCCCAGCCGAGCATGAGCTGCGACATCCACGGCAGGTTGCGCCCGGCGCCCTGGTAGACCTCGGCGAAGCGCGGCACCACGTAGGTAATCAGGAACAGGCTGACGCCGCCGCCCACCAGCAGCAGGATGGAAGGATAGATGGCGGCGCTGACAATCTTGGCGCGCACCGTGTCGATGCGCTGCTGGTAATCGATAAAGCGCGACAGGGCGCGCGGCAAATCGCTGGTGCCTTCGGCGGCCTTGACGATGCCGACGTACAGCGGCGGGAACAATGCAGGCTGCTCGGCCAGCACGGCCGAGAAGCGCTGGCCTTCGCGCAGGCCGCCCAGCAGGCGTTCCAGCACGCCGCGCGTGGCGGGGCTGGCTTCCTTTTCCAGCAGCGCTTCCAGCGCCTCGACCACGCCCAGGCCGGCGGTGAGCAGCGCCAGCAATTCCTGGCTGAACAGCACCAGCGACAGCGACTTGCCCTGGCCCCTGCCTAGGGGCAGGCCGAGGCCGCCGCGCACCGGCGCGATGGCGCTGACGAACAGGCCGCGCGCCTCCACCTGGCGGCGCGCGTCCGCTTCGTCGCGGCCGTCGACCACCTGGCGGCCGATCACCATCTCCGGCGACAAGGTACGTACTTCGAACTGCATGGGGAGCCGGTTTGCTGAGGTTGCTGTGGTTGCTGTCGCTAAGCCGCGGAAGGTTATTGGGACGTGATGTCGGCGTCTTCGCCGGTGCCGCCGGGCTGGCCATCTTTGCCCAGGGACAAAATCTCATATTCGCCCTTGGTGCCGGGCGCGCGGTACTGGTAAGGCTTGCCCCACGGATCGGGCGGCACGCCTTTTTTCAGGTAGGGACCGTTCCATTTGGCGCCGGCCGATGCGGGCGCAGCCAGCAGCGCGCCCAGGCCTTCCTCGGCGCTGGGATAACGGCCCACGTCCAGGCGGTAGGTGTCGAGCGATTTTTCGAATGCTTCGATTTGCGCCTTGGCGATCGTCACTTCCGATTTGCCCAGCTGCGAGAAGTACTTGGGACCGACGTAGGCGGCCAGCAGGCCGATAATGACGATCACCACCAGCAGTTCCAGCAAGGTGAAACCGCGGGCGCGGCGTGGCGCTTTATTGCCTTGTAGCAGTGCTGCGTGCATCCGAACGACTCCTTTTTACGGCGGAAGGCTGAAACCGCCTAGCCTAACACGCTGTTTAAGCTTTCGACAACGTTTTCCGCAATAAAAACAGCCGCACAGGCCAAGCCTGTGCGGCTGCGGATACGGCCTTGCTAAACGACAATTAGTCGATCAGCTTGGCGCGGGTGCGATCCGATTCCGCCACCGGGATGGTGGCGCTGCCGGTGTTGACGTTGATGACGGTGGTGGTCTGCACGTTGCCGCTCAGGTCCTGGAACTGGAAACCGCCCAGATAGGAGGTATCGTTGGCCAGGCCGGACCAGGTGGCAGCCACACTGGCGGCCACATTGGCCACCACCTTGCCGGGCAGCGCCACGGTGAGCTTGCCGCCCACGTCGGCGGTGGTCACCACGGTCGAGAGCAGTTTGTGCGACATGGTCTCGCCGCCGCCGTAGGCCAGCACGCAGACCTTGTAGTTGCCAGCGTCCGGCGCGGCAATCTGCACCGCCTCGTTGCTGGTGGCATTGCCCGAGTAGCCCCAGGCGCCGGACGGGGTCAGCACGCCCAGGTCGTTGTCGTCGCCCTCGCTGCTGGTGTCGAGGTCGCGCAGCGCGAAGCGGGCCGCCACGCTGCCGGCTGGAATGGCCACGTTGTACACCTTCACGTTCGGCAGGTCGGTGCCGGCGGCGCAAGCCAGTTTCAGGTTGGCCGAGCTCAGGCCACCCGGCGTCAGCGTCACCTGCTCACCCAGGGTCGGCGCCTTCAGGCCGCCCTTGATGGCCGTCATGCGGCCGTTGAAGGTGGCTTTCACCGGGAAGATACGGGTGCCCGATGGCTTGTCGCCGGTCAGCAGCGCAGGCGAGGCGATCGACTTACCGGTGCGGGCCTGGATCGGGCTGCGCACCACGTGGCTGCCGTCGGTCCAGCTCAGGCTGCCGAAGTTCCACACGCCGTTGGCCGCGCCAGCGGTGGTCAGCTTGACGGTGAAGGCGGCGGTTTCGCCCGGCGCCAGCGTCAGGCTGGACGGGGTGACCACGGTGGTGAAGCCCGGCACCGAGGCGGTGGCGCTGTAGGTGGCGCTGGCGCCGCCCACGTTGGTCACCGAGCGGCGCACCGTCACGCTGTTCTGCACGCCGCCGACGGTGATCGACGGCAGGTTCAGGTTGTAGGACTCGTCCAGCGTGCCATACACGGTGCAATCGCTTTGCGGCTGCACGGCGGCCTTGTTCACCTTGCACTGGTAGGCCACGTAGTCAGCCTTTTTCGCGTCGTACACCAGGCCCGGATCGGCGGCCTTGTTCGGGTCGACGTGACCGGCGCCCTGCGCCCACGGCAGCAGGCCGTTCTGCGCGCCTGCCAGGTTGTCGTTCAGCGTGGTGAAGGCGGTGGTCATCAGCGCCGACTTGATGGCCGCAGGCGACCAGTCAGGATGCAGCTGGCGCAGCAGCAGGCCGAGCCCGGCCACGTGCGGACTGGACATCGAGGTGCCCTGGTAGGACGCATAGGCGGGCGGCGGCACCAGGGTGCCGGCGGCAACCAGCGCGTGCTCGGCCGGGGTCAGCGCTGCGGTGACGCTGGCGATGACGTCCACGCCGGGCGCGGTCAGGTCGGGCTTCAGCATATTGCTGTCGCCGGCATTCGGGCCGCGCGACGAGAAGCCGGCCATGATGGGGGCCGGCACCGACTTGATGGCGAAGGCGCCGATGGCAGCGCTGGCGTTGCCCGCCTGCGCGTAGGCCTTGATGGCGGCGCCATCGGCGGCCGACACGTGCACCGACGGCACCGAATGCGCTTCCGATACCAGGCCGCCGCCGTTGTCGGACAGGACCATGCCGGCGCCGCCGGCCTGCAGCACGGCCAGGCTCTTGTCGACGCGTGCATTGTCGCCGCGGGTGCAGATGACCACTTTGCCGGCCACCTTGGCCGGATCCAGCTTGACCTGGCCCAGCTGGGCGGCAGCGCCGGCGTCGCTGACGCACAGGCTGGCGGTGCCGCCGCCCAGGCCGGCGTCTTCCGCGCGGATCAGCGGCGCCGCCGACAGCGGATTGACGTTCAGCGAGGCGCCGCTGTACTTGGCGCCGTTGCCCAGGCTAACGTCCGCTTGCGTGCTGCGGTCGTGGGTGGACGCTGCCACCGTGGTCAGCCATGGGCTAACGTGGGCCACCGCTTGCGCAGGGCCGCTGTTGCCCGCCGACGCGGCGACGAACACGCCGGCCAGCGAGGCGCGGTAGAAGGCTTGCTCGACCGGGTCGTTGACCGAGGTCTGCGAACCGCTGATCGAGTAGTTGATGACGTTGACGCCATCCTTGACGGCGTCGTCGATTGCCAGCACCGAGTCGGAGTTGTAGCAGGTGTTGCTGGCGTTGGTGCCGTCTTCGGCGGTCGGATCGTCGAAGGTCCAGCACACCTTGTAGGCGGCGATGCGGGCGCGCGGCGCCATGCCGGTGCTGGCGCCCATCGGCACGCCGTTCACGGTGGCAAAGGCGCCGGAGTTGCCGGCGGCGGTGGAAGCGGTGTGGCTGCCGTGGCCGCCATGGCCGGTGGACACGCCGTTGCTGCCGATGTTGGAATCGCGCGGCGAGTAGAACTCGCTCCAGTTTTTCTTGGCGCCGTTCGGGGACGCGATGAAGCCGGCGTTGTAGTACTTGGCGCCGATCAGTTTGTTGTTGCAATGCAGCGCGGCGTCGAAGCCCTCGCCGCTCTGGCAGCCGCCCTTGAAGGTGGCCGGCGCGCTGGTGTAGGCCAGGGTGCCGGAGCCGTCGAAGGTCGGGTTGCCGTCGGCATCGACGCGGTCGGCGAAGGCTGGATTTTCAGGCCAGACACCGCTGTCGACCACGCCGATCACCATGTTCTCGCCCTTCACCAGCTGGCCGCCGGTGAATTTCGACCACAGCCCGCCGGCCGTGCTCAGGCCCAGGAAGCGCGCGCTGGAAATGGTATCGAGACGGCGCGCGGTATCGGCTTGCACGTCGGCCACGGCGGGATTGCTTTTCAGCGTCAGCACTTCGGCATCGGTCAGCTGCACGGCGAAGCCGTTCAGCACCACGTCGTAGTTGGCCACCACGGTCGGATTGCCGACGCTGGCCAGCACTTCGGTCTTGCGCTCGCCCAGGTAGCGGATGTATTCCTGCACGCTGGGCGCGCGGAAGTCGAATACCTGGCCGGGGGCTGGCTGGGTGGCAGCCAGGCCGCTGACGCCGCCGTTGTAGGTGGCGGCCGGTTGGTCTTGCAGCTGCACGATGTAGGTGCGGCGCTGTTCTTGCGCGGTGGCGGTGATCGCCAGGCTGGACATCAGTGCCAGCACGGCCAGCGAAATAGGACGCAGATTCAGGTTCATGATTTTTCCCGGAATAAATTAGAAAGAAACAGCAGGCAGACTCAAGCCGAACGGCGGCGGCGCGACAGCGCGCCCAAGCCGATCAGGCCCAGGCCGAACAGCGCCATGCTGGTGGGTTCCGGGATTGTGGTGATGTTATCGAGCGCGATATTGCCGATGCCACTGGTGCGGCTGCAATTGCCCGAGAAGTCGCAACCGTAGCCGTAGATGCGCACGAAATTGAACTCGTAGCCCGACAGCGGCGACAGGTCGTAGTTGGCGAAATTGAAGGCGCCGCCGGTTGGGCCTGGCAGGAAGATGGTCTGGGAGACGCCCACCGCCTGGCCGGCCGCATTGAAGCCCTGGATCAGCAGCGCGCCTGCGGTGCTGGGGAAGGTGGTGCCATCGGCGCCGATGTAGCTCGCTTGCAGCGAGCCCAGGCGGAAGTTATTGCCGTTGTTCAGGCCGAAGTACAGATAGCCGTCGTTCAGGCCGGCGTAGTAGTTGGTCGGGTTGTTGACCGGGCAGCCGCCCGAAATGCACAGGCCGTTGTCGGAGCCGTCGACGATGACGCCGACCAGATCGTCGGTCTGCGTATTGCCATAGGCGTAGGTCTCGATCCAGAAATCGCCGGTTTCCACGATGCCGCCCGCAGTCAGGATGGGGCTGGTAAAACCAGTTTCAAAATCAATCACACCCGCTTGCGCCACGCTGCTGGCCGCCAGCACTGCGGCACCAGCCGCCTTTTTGAACAGATTGCTCATACCGCTTTTTTTTGTCGAAATATTAGCCACGGAATCCCCTGGATTTAGATGGTCTTAATTTTTAGAAAGCTATCTTGTCTTGTGGATAGATCGCTTGCCCGCCTCAACCACTCCCCTAGTTGAGTCCGCTCTAATAAGCATTAAACGTGCCTATGAAAGATTTTCAAAAGAATCATGATGTTGCCCCTACATCATGATTGCAAGGAAGTTAAAGTGTAAAATTTTTCGACAGAAAAAGTTTCCTACGTGAAGCAACTTCACGCGGGCGGTACAGCAGCAATTAGTCAGCGCGGCCGGACGGCGCGTTAGATAGGGTGCGGCAAACACCACCGGTGCAGCCAACGGCGGGCTCCGGAATAACCTGGCAGGTGGAGACCCTGCCCTCTTGCGCGGCTGCTTCGTTGGCCGTCTTGCGCAGCGCGGTGTAGCGCTCGGCCAGCGGCGCTGCTGCGGCCATATGCGCGGCCGACATGGCCAGCCACGCCGACGGACCGCCGCACAGGCGGGCGCCCACCGGCACGGCGCGGCAATCGGCCGCCACGCTGCAAGTGGAGGCGCTTTCCAGCGCGCGCAGGCGCTGCAGCAGTTCCGGCGCACCTTGGCCGTCTGGGCTGCCCGCGCCGGCATTGGCGCCTTGCCCACCGGCGAGCGCGCTGCAGCCCAGCGCGGCGCTGGCGGCGGCAATGGCAAGAAGCAGAGTCAGTCGCATGGATGCAGGAGGCGGGTGCCGGGACAGTGAAAAAAGGAACAACAATGCGCCATCATGGGCTTGCGCAGCGGCCGAGTCAAGCGCGCGCTGCGCCGCCGTCCAGCAGCCGCAAGGCCATGCCGCGCGCTACCGCCTGGGTGCGGTTGCTGACCCCTAAGGTCTTGTAGATGCGCTGCAAATGGTTCTTCACCGTGAGGCCGCTGATGCCGAGGATCTGGCCGACTTCGACATTGCTCTTGCCTTCCTTAACCCAGTGCAGGATTTCCATTTCGCGCCGGCTGACCGGGCGCTCGGCCCAGGCGGCGGCCGAAGCCGCCGGCCAGGCAGCACCGGGCATGCGCTCCAGCCGCTGCAACGCAAAGTGCAAGTGCGGTAGCAGCAGTTCGATGAAGTAGGCCTGGCGCGGACCTGGCCGCTGCGGCATGCCGAACAGGGCAAAGCACGTGCCCCCGCCCGTTAGCGGGCCGGCGCCGTGCAGCAGCACATTGTCCAACCCCAGCCGCAGCAGTTCGGGCGCGAAGGCGGGCCAGGCGCCGGGCCCTGCGGCCGGCTGCGCGGCGGCCTCCAGCGCCAGCGGCGGCGCCTGCCAGCCGCCGGTTCCGGCACGCGCCTGGGCGTGCCGCGCCAGCCGGGGCGCCAGCCCGTGGACGGGATCGGACACCTGCTCCAGCACGGCGCTGTCGATCACTGTTCCGTGCAAGCAATCAATCTGCGCGAGGACGGAACCGCCCGGGCAGGCCGGACCGAACTGCATGCACACCATCAGCCGGTGCGGCAGCAGCGCCTGCAGCTGGCCCTGGGTCCACAAAAAATAGCTGCGCAGCTCGCGCACCGAGAGCGATGCCTCGATGGCGCCCAGCAGGTATTCCTGCTCCCGCTTGCTCAGGATGACGGCTTGCTCCATGGCCGAGTCCCGGGTCTCAGGCGACCGCAGCCGCAGCATATTGCAGTTTGGGCTGCGCTTGCGCGCTTGCGCGGCCGGCCTGATGTGCGCCGGCGTCAAGCGTGAAGCGGTAGCCGCTGCCGCGCACGGTTTCAATATGGTCCTGATGGCCGCTCGGCTGCAGCGCATTGCGCAAGCGGCCGACATGCGCGTCCACGGTGCGTTCATCGACGCAGGCGTCGGCGCCCCACACCAGGTCAAGCAACTGGCTGCGGCTGAAGACCCGCTCGGGGTGCCGCATCAGGAAATGCAGCAGGCGGAAATCGACCCGTCCCAAACTGAGCTGCCGCCCGCCCGCCAGCACGCGCTGGGAGGACGCGTCGAGCCGCAGCGCGGCCAGCTGTATCACGCCGCCCGCCCCCGTCATGGCAGGCGCCGGGGACAGCATGGCCGCGTGCGCAGCGGCGTGCGCCTGGCGGCGCAGCACTGCGTGCATGCGGGCCAGCGTTTCGCGCGGACTGAAAGGCTTGGTGATGTAGTCGTCGGCGCCGCTTTCCAGCGCCAGGATCTTGTCGGCCTCGGCGCCGCGCGCGGTGAGCATGATGATGGGCAGGCCGGCAGTGCGCGGCAGGGCGCGCAGGCGGCGCAGCAGCGCCAGCCCGGACTGGCCGGGCAAGTCCCATTCAAGCAGCAGCAGTTCCGGCGCCGCCGACTCCAGCATCAGCAGCGCGCTCTCGGCGTCCAGCGCGCACAGCGGCTGATGGCCGGCCTGGCGCAGGTTCAGCGCCAGCAGCTGCTGCACCTGCGGGTCGCAGTCGATGATGAGGATAGGGGGCGGCATAAACTTCACTATGCATCAGCCCGGATAGTGCACACTAATACAATTTAATTGCGCGATTGATAGTTTTTCCGACTAAATTCCGTCCCGCCCATGAAAATCGCGCCGCCTTGTCAGGGGCGGCGCGCGTGGCGGCAAGTGCGCGGAAACAACAGCGCGGCAAGCGGGCCGCCATGCGGCGGCCACCGCGCCAGCTAAGCGGCTGCGGCCATCAGGCAGCCAGCGCCTGCATCTGCGCGGGCGCGGCGCCGGTGGCGCGGCGGCGGCCATCAGGCAGCCAGCGCCTGCATCTGCGCGGGCGCGGCGCCGGTGGCGCGGCGGCGGCGCAGCACCAGCGCCATCAGCGCCAGGCCGGTGCCGGTCAGCAGCCAGTCGGACGGCTCAGGCACCGTGACGACGGCGCCCGGGTCGCCGGGACCGTTGCCGATCGAGCCGCTGCCGCCCGGCGTGGTGGGCGGCGTCCACAGGTACTGGGCGATGGCGCCGGTGACCGGGTCGTAGTTGCCGACCAGGTTGCCCAGGCTGTCGAAGGCGGTGATGCTGAAGTTGGAGATGTAGCCCGACACCGGATCGGCCGCGCCGGCAAAGCTCAGGTCGAAGGAGTACACGGAATTGAAATCGACCGCGAACGCCAGCTCATTGAACGCCAGGTTGCTGAACAGGTAGCCGCCGCCTTGCGGCGTGACATTGTCGTTCAAATCCACGACCGCATGGTCGAAGCCGACCAGGCTGGACATCAGCGCGGTCGCCTCGACGCCGTTGCCGGGCGAGCTGAACTGGAAGTCCAGGTAGCCGCCGGCCACGCCGAACGTGCGGGTGTCGATCGAGACCATCACACCGGCCGAAGCCAGGCCGCTGACAGCCGCCAGCACCAGGGTCAGCGCGGCGCGGCGCAGGGTTTTGCTGAAGAAGTTGCGCATAAGTTGTTTTCCTTAGAAGGTACCGGTGTAGAACTTGGGCGTGTAGGTCACGACCGCTTTATTCGGATTGCTGAAGGTCAGCGAGACCGTCATGGTGGCGCCGGGCGCCAGCGTGCCGCCCAGCGTGAGGTAAGGCGCGCCGCCGTAGATGCCGCTGGCGTTGTCCAGCACCAGGCCGCTGGCCAGGCCGTTCAGCTGCAGCTGGAACGGACCGCTCAGCGGCGTGCTGCCATTGTTGGTCAGGTACAGCACGCCGGACGACTTCTGCGTGAAGCGGTTGTACACCGTGCCCTGCTGCACGAACTTGATGCTGCCGCTGATGTCGGCAAACTTCGGCTGCAGGTTCAGGCTGACCACCACCGGATCATGGTCGGACGCGCGGTAGGCCAGCGCGTTGTACAGGTCCTGCGGCTTGCCGCCCTTGTTGTAGTCGATCACGGTCGGCTCGTCGGCGTTGACGTGCCATTCAGCGGCGCCGGCCACTTGCGGGCTCAGCGTGCTGCTGGCCAGCGCGTGGTCGAGGTAGCCGCTGTTGCTGCCGAATACGTAGGAGTACGGCGAACCGTGCGGACGCACATAGCGCTCCAGCTGGTTGACGAAGCCGGCGTTGGTCATCACGAACACCGGGTCTTCCATGCCGTAGGAGTTCATGTCGCCGATCAGCAGCACGTCCGGGTCGCCGGCGGCGGCGGCCACTTGCGGCACGAAGCTGTTGACCAGGCGCGCGGCCTGCTGCTTGCGGGTATTGTTCCAGCAGCCCTGGCTGTCGCCCTGGTCGGCGTCCAGGCCGCTGCCGGACGGGCAGCTGCCTTTCGATTTCAGGTGGTTCACCACCAGCGAGAATTTCTCGCCGTTGCCGGCCTGGAAGGTTTGCGCCATCGGCGGACGGTTGTTGATGGCATCGGCGTCGGACAGCGCGCCGCCCACCAGCGTCAGCCTGGACGGCTTGTAGATCATGGCGACGCGGATGGCGTCGGTGCCGGTGGCGGCCGGGGCCGGCACCACGGCGTAGGCGCTGGAGCCGACCGCCTCGTTCAGCGCATTGGTCAGGTAGGTGACCGCGTACTCGCCGTTGTTCTGGATCTCCATCAGGCCGTAGACGTCGGCATCGATGGCTTTCAGCTCGGCCACGATCTTGTCGCGCTGGCGCACGAACTCTTCCATGTTGTCGGCGCCGCGGCAGTTGCCGGCCGTGGTGGTGCTGCCGACCTTGCAGCCCTGCCCGCTCTGGCCTTCGACGTTGCGGCCGTTGGTGAAGGTGGTGAAGAAATTCAGCACGTTGGCGCTGGCCACTTTCACGTTGCCCGCCGCCAGCACGGGCGCGTCTTCGCGCGGATTGCTGCGCGAGAACACCGGCGCGGCGCTAGGCTGCAGCTTGAACGCGGTGGTGTTGCCGCCCACGGCGCCGAAGTCGATCACGCCCACCAGGTCGGTGACCGTGTCGCCCACGCGCACCGTGCCGTCCTGGCCGATGTAGGGAATGGTGGCCGGGGTGACGAACAGGCCGTCGTCCAGCACGATCATGCCGGCCGCGTTGGACGCTGCCAGCGCGTAGGCTTCCGGGGTGCGCGCCGGATGGCGGTTGGTCGGCACTTCCAGGCGGCCGTTGGCCAGGGTCAGCTCGCCGCGGTCGCCCAGGAATTCGGCCTGGTTGATGGTCAGCGCACGGGTGAAGCGCACCAGCATGCCTTCGTAGTGCGCCAGGTTGGCGCCCAGTTCGACATTGGCCGGCGTGATGGCCGGGCCGTCGCCCATCGGCACCACGGCCGTCACGTCCTTGAATTCGGTGTAGGAGCGCTTGGCGCCGCTCGGCGTATATTCGAACACCAGGCCGGTGACGCGGGCGACCTGGCCCACTTGCACGGTGGGCGCAGTGACGGTGTAGACGAAGATGCCATCGGAGCTGGTCGGGTCGTTGTCGCCGGCCGCGTCCTGCATGAAGAAGCCGTTCGACACTTTCAGGGTCACCACGCCTTCGGCGGTCTGCACGGTGTTGGCCACCGGGCTGGGCGTGTCGCCGGCGCTGGCGCCCTGGATCTGCGGAATCGTCATGGTAACGTTGGCCAGGCCGGTTACCTTCACGGTAACCGGGCAGGTGGCGAACTGGTTGCCGTCGTTGGCGAACTGGATGGTGACCGGGTAGCTGCCGACAGCCAGGCCGGCCGCCGCGCTCAGGTTGACGCTGGCGGTGCCGCCGACGGCGCCGGCGGCCGTGAAACCGTCCAGGCTGATGCCGGCCATGCCGCCAACGGAGATGGTGGCGGCGTTGACGATGCTGTCTTCATCGGTGGCCGTAAGCGGCACGCTGCCGCTGTAGCCCTGCGCCACCGACAAGGTCGATGGACAAGTGGCAACGATGGGCTTGACCACGGTGGCGCCGCAGGCCTGGGTAACGGCGCTGTTGCGCGGGTTCGGCGCCAGCACTTCGAAGTCGGCGCCGTTGTTGTCGGTGTCGACGCAGCCGTTGTTCTTGCGCAGCGCGGCGGTCAGGTTGCCCAGGGTGCCGGTGGGCGTGCCGCCTTCGGAGAAGTTGGCGGTGCTGCCATAGCCGACCAGGTCGACCAGCGATGCACCGCTCGGGTTGGCCACGGTGAAGGCAGTGGTGGTGCTGCTCAGGGCAACCTTGCCTGCGCCGCCAGCCATCGGGATGGTGCCGATCTTGTCGGCCGTGACGGTGGTGGCGGTGCCTCCGGCGCCGGCAGCCTGCTGCACCATGTAGAACTGGCCCGGCTGTAGCGTGACGCTGGTCAGCGGCGTGACCTGCCAGCTGCTGCCGGTGGCGGACGCATATTGCACACTCCAGCCGTTCAGCGACACCGGCGCGCTGCTGCGGTTGTACAGTTCGATGAAGTCGTGCTTCAGCGTTGCGCCGGTGGCGCCGGTGCCGTTGCCGCCCGCGCCGTAAACCTGGCTGATGACGACGGCCGAATCGGCCAAGGCGGGTGCGGACAGGCTGGCCAGCAAGGCGGCCAGGACGGTAAGGCGGCCTGGCACGGCCGGGGCGGATGGTTTCATATGCGGTCCTGATGTGGAGGGTGTTAACAATATGACTTTATAGTTGCTATCCACATATTAATATAAGCACATGACAAATTGATGACTTGTCATTAGTCCAAACGGACTAAAGTTGTAATCGCCCAACAAGTGTCCTGAGGACCATGCCCCGGCATGCCGCTCAGGGTCGTCGATATGGCGCGGCCAGCGGCTCGCCGATGAAGACCCCCTGCGCCGGCCAGGAGACGCTTTTCCAATACGCTTCCAGCGCGCTGTCGCCGTTCAGGTAATGGCGCAGCAGCACCGCCGGATGGGGAAACTTCTGCCAGTAATTGCAAGGCTCGCTGACGGTGCCGTAGCTGGCGGTGGCGCCGGCTTCCAGCCAGCGCAGGCTGCTCATCTGCGTGGTGCCGTACAGGTCGCCGCCGAAGGAGGTCAGGTGGTCGGCCAGCGCGCCGGGCAGGAAGCCCAGCGTGTCGAGCTTGTCCACCTTGGCCATGCCGGTCTGGTAGACCATGATGTCGCGCACGCCTTCCAGCGCGTCCGCCTGGCGGTTGTGGATGGTGAGCTTGCGCTGCGCCAGCACGCCGGCGCGCGGGAAGAACTGCGCGCGGCTGTTGCGCTGCACTTCGCTGGTGGCCAGGTAGTAGGCACCGGCGGCCGGCATGCGGAAGCCGCTGGCCACGCCGCGCCCGATCAGCGTCTTGGCTTCCTGCACCGAGTCGGCCGGCAGCAGCATGGCCAGGCGCATGCCGAGCGCCGTGAACGGCAAGGGGGCGGTGGCGTTGAAGTAGGCGCTGGGCTTGGCCGGCTGGCAGGTCTTGGCGCACAGCGCGCTGTCCAGCCCCAGCGTGTAGGCGGCGGTGATGCCGTTGCACTCGACCGCATAGGGTGCGCTCCAGACCATCAGCACGGCCTGGATGTCCGGCCCCAGCTTGGCGTCGATATCGTCCTTGAGCTGGCGGAACTGCGCCGCGCTGAGCTTGCGCGGCTTGTCGGCGATCCGCACATGCACCATGTTCTGCTGCGGGATACCGCGCTGCTGGCGGTAGTACTCGGCCACCTGCACGCTGTTGGGATCGGCGTCGTTGACGACCACGGCCAGCTGGGCGGGCATGATGGCGGCTTGGGCTAAGGGAGCGGCGGCGAGGCACAGCGCGGCCAAAGCCGCGAGCAAGGAGGCGCGTGAAGCGGCGAGCGAAGCGGCGAGCGAAGTGGCGAGCAAGCGGATGAGGGTCTCCCTGACGAAAAAACGGAAGCCGCAGCTTCCGTTCCGATTATAGCGCCCTCCGGCGCCACATCATCCTTGTTGCATCAAGCCGATGCTCAAGCCTGGTTCTTGCGGCGGCGGGCCAGGAAGCCCAGCACGCCCAAGCCACCCAGCAGCATGCCGTAAGTGGCAGGCTCAGGGACGGGAGCCAGCGTCAGCATGCCGCCGTAGCTGGTGTTGGCGCCGCTCAGCACGGAACCGGTCACTTGCAGGTAGTAGCTGTCGGCGACCAGCGGGCCCAGGGCCTTGATGGTCCACACGTCGGCTACGCCGTTGCCGTGCTGAACGCCGCCGATCGACAGGCCAGCCGAGTTGAACAGGCGCAGATCGGTGATGGCGATATTGTCGAACAGGCCGGGCGACACAGCGATGACGCCGCCGACGAAGTTGACCGCGCCCGCAGTGGAGAAGTTCCAGCGGTCGCTGAAAATGTCACCGGCGCTGACCGAGGTCAGGTCGCGCCCGAAGTGGGCGGTATTGCCGGTCAGCGACACGGCGCTGCTCTGGCTGATGTCCGCAGCGTGTGCCAGGGTAGCGCCCGCACTGGCGCCCAGCAGGGCCAACGCGGCTACGATGGATTTGGTTTTGATCATGTTTACCCCCGGTAAAAAAGGATGAATAGCAGGAAAGCTGTCGTGTGCGCACAAGACTGCAAACCCATCCTAGCATGCTCTAAACGAAACATTAACAAGGAATCACTGAAAAATTTCCGTTCAAAAACAATGCCTTACGTAAATTTTAGGGCCAAGGTGACTAGCAAGCCCGGCAGTTACTGGCCTCGCGGGCGATCCGCTGAACGGGGTAGGATTGAGCCTACAAAAATGCAAGCCATCCAGGAAGGGGCGCGGGCATGAAAAAAGGGGGCCGCGGCCCCCTTCTTGCTTATCAGTATGTACGCTTGGTTATGGTCAGGTACGCTGATAGACGTCTTCGAAACGCACGATGTCGTCCTCGCCCAGATAGCTGCCGGACTGCACCTCGATCAGGTGCAGCGGCAGTTTGCCCGGATTTTCCAGGCGGTGGTTCATGCCGATAGGAATGTAGGTGGATTCGTTCTCCGTCAGCAGCGTGACCTTCTCGCCGCAGGTGACGCGCGCCGTGCCGCTCACCACGATCCAGTGCTCGGCGCGGTGGTGGTGCATCTGCAGCGACAGCTTGCCGCCCGGATTGACGGTAATGCGCTTGACCTGGAAGCGCTCGCCGATATCGATGCCCTCGTAGCAGCCCCAAGGACGGTAGACCTTGGTGTGGTGCAGGTGCTCGGTGCGGTCCTTGGTCTTCAGGTGCTCGACGATCTGCTTGACGCGCTGCACCTGGTCCTTGTGGGCCACCAGCACCGCGTCGTTGGTTTCCACCACCACCAGGTCCTTGACGCCGACCACCGCCACGATGCGGCTCTCGGCGCGCACCAGGGTGCCCTGCACATCGTCCAGGTAGACGTCGCCGCGGGTGACGTTGCCGGCCGCGTCCTTCGGCAGCACGTCGTGCAGCGCGGACCAGGAGCCCACGTCGTTCCAGCCGATGTCGGCCGGCACCACCACCGCGTGCTGGGTCTTTTCCATCACCGCATAGTCGATCGAGTCCGACGGGCAGGCCGTGAAGGCGGCTTCGTCCAGGCGGCAGAAGTCCAGGTCGCGGTAATCCTTCTGCACGGCCGCCTCGGCGGCGGCGGCGATCTCCGGCTGGAACTTGGCCAGCTCGGCGATGTAGGCGTCGGCGCGGAACAGGAACATGCCGCTGTTCCAGAAGTAATTGCCGGCGGCGACAAAGCCTTCGGCGGTGGCGCGGTCCGGCTTCTCGACAAAGCGGTCCACCTTGAAGCACTGCTCGGCGCCGGCGCCGGCCCCGCTCTGGATATAGCCGTAGCCGGTTTCCGGCGCGGTCGGCACGATGCCGAAGGTGGCCAGCGCACCGTCCTTGACCATGACCAGCGCGCGCTCGACCGCCTGGTGGAAGGCGGCCACGTCGCTGATGACATGGTCGGCCGGCAGCACCAGCATGACGGTATCGGGGTCGATGGCCTTCAGGTAGTGGGCGGCGGCGGCCACGGCCGGCGCCGTGTTGCGGCCGACCGGCTCGAGCAGGATGCCGAGCGGCTTGATGCCGATTTCACGCATCTGTTCGGCCACCAGGAAACGGTGCTCGTTGCCGCACACCACCAGCGGCGCCATCAGCTCGACCGTCGCCGTAGGCGCGCGGCCGGCCACGCGCAGCGCGGTTTCCTGCAGCATGGTCTTGTCGGCAACCAGCGGCAACAGCTGCTTTGGCAGCACAGCGCGCGACAGCGGCCACAAACGGGTGCCGGCGCCGCCGGACAGTATGACGGGATAGATTTTCATGCAGTATTGATCCGATCGATCCAATTATTTATAGAGTAATTCTTCTTGCCTGCGGCGGCGGCGACGGTCGCGGGCATTGGCCCATTCGCCTGTTTCGTATTCCGAAACATGCTTCATTTCACCTGCGCGGTCGACACTATAATCCTTGAAGACAATTAATTCTTCCAAGGTAACATCCGGTAACACGCGAGTATATTCGAACAACACACTTCGCACCACCTCCGCGCCGCTGCAGACGTGGCTACCGTGGCCTATCCACGTCGGTCCGACGATGCGGGCGCCCGCTTCCACCCTGGCGCCGGAGCCGATGTACACCGGTCCCTCGATCCTGGTGCCACCGCTCCAGTCGATGCTGGTGTTAAGCCCGACCCACAGCCCCTCGTCGACCTGGATGCCGGGCACTTTCATGTTTTCCACCTCGCCCAGCAGCACGCTCTGCAGCACTTCCCAGTAATCCTTGACGCTGCCGATGTCGATCCAGTTGAACTTGCGCTGCTGGGCGTAGAACGGCAGGCCCTTCTCGGCCAGCAGCGGGAACAGTTCGGAACCGATGTCGAACGGACGGTCGGTGGGGATCAGGTCGATCACTTCCGGCTCGAAGATGTAGATGCCGGTGCTGGCAAAATTGGACAGCGCCTCTTCCTGCCTGGGCTTTTCCTGGAAGGCGCGGATGCGGCCGTCGGCGTCGGTGACCACCACGCCGTAGCTGGGCACCTTGTCCCACGGCACTTCGCGCGTGATGACCGAGGCCAGCGCGCCCTTGCGGCGGTGCTCGAACAGCGCCGACTTGATGTCCAGGTCGATGATGGCGTCGCCGCACAGCACGATGGTGGTGTCGTCGAAGAAGCCGCCGAACTCCTGGATTTTCTTGATGCCGCCGGCCGAGCCGAGCGGCTCGGGCACGACTTCGCCGTCGTTATTGGTGTAGCCCTCGAAGGAATAGCCGATCTGCACGCCGAACTGGTGCCCCTCGCCGAAATATTCCTCGATCTTCTCGTGCAGATAGCTGACGTTGACCATGATTTCCGTGATGCCGTAGCGGGCCAGGTGCTCGACCAGGTAAGCCATCACGGGCTTGCCCAGGATGGGAATCATCGGTTTCGGTAAATCGTAGGTCAGCGGACGCACGCGCGTCCCCTTGCCAGCTGCCAATATCATCGCTTTCATGCGTACACTCCTTGAATTAAAAAAGGGCCGCGAACGGCCCCTTGTGTTCTTACAGGCGCCAGACGCAAAGTCCGGCGTCCTTCAGTGCCGCCGTGTCGAACGCCGCCTTGACGTCGATGAAGCAGCCACCCTTGATCAGTTTTTTCTGGATGTCCTCGACCGGGCGCGCCAGCAGCTCGGCGTGCGACACCGCCGCCACCACCGCGTCGGCGCGCGGCAGGTCGTCCCAGCTGTACAGGCGCACGCCGTATTCGTGCATGGCCTCGTCGGCGTCGGCGTACGGGTCGTGCACAAACACTTCGATGCCGAAGTCGCGCAGCTCGTTGATGACGTCGCCCACCTTGGAATTGCGCAGGTCGGCGCAGTTTTCCTTGAAGGTCAGTCCCAGCACGTTGACGCGCGCGCCCTTGATGTAGCTGCCGGCGGCGATCATGTTCTTGACGGTCTGCTCGGCGATGTATTTGCCCATGCCGTCGTTGATGCGGCGGCCGGCCAGGATCACCTGCGGGTTGTAGCCGAGCTGCTCGGCCTTGTGGGTCAGGTAGTAAGGGTCGACGCCAATGCAGTGCCCGCCCACCAGGCCGGGGCTGAACTTGAGGAAGTTCCACTTGGTGCCGGCGGCCTGCAGCACTTCCGAGGTGTCGATGCCGATTTTGTCGAAGATGATGGCCAGCTCGTTCATCAGCGCGATGTTCAGGTCGCGCTGCGTGTTCTCGATGACCTTGCACGCTTCGGCGGCCTTGATGCTGGTGCAGCGGTGCACGCCCGGCACCACGATGCGCTCGTACAGCTGGGCCACTTTTTCCAGCGTGTCCGGGGTGTCGCCGGCCACCACCTTGAGGATGGTGGTCAGGGTGTGGTGCTTGTCGCCCGGGTTGATGCGCTCGGGCGAGTAGCCGACGTTGAAGCCTTCCTTCCATTTGCGGCCGGACGCCTGCTCCAGCACCGGGATACACACTTCCTCGGTGGCGCCCGGGTAGACGGTCGATTCGTAGACGACGATGGCGCCGTCCTTCATGTGCTTGCCCACGCTCTTGCTGGCGCCCACCAGCGGCGTGAAGTCGGGGTTGTGGGCGTTGTCGACCGGGGTCGGCACGGCCACCACGATGATGTCGGCCTCGGCCAGCATGGCCGGATCGGAGGTGTACTCGGCGTGCTCGGAGGCGGCCATCTGCTCGTCGCTCAGTTCGCGCGACGGGTCGGTGCCGTGGCGGCA
>NZ_BAAKJE010000286.1:0-1896 GCF_059704565.1 Massilia sp. NBRC 108631 | reverse complement strand
CGGAATTCTGTGGTGCCCACGGAGGGACTCGAACCCCCACACCTTGCGGCACATGGACCTGAACCATGCGCGTCTACCAATTCCGCCACGTGGGCACTGTTACTGCGTTCTCTGCGGCGTTGTTCTGCAACAGAAGGCACGCATAGTAAGGGATGGATGAGCCGCCGTCAAGGGGCGGCTCGCCGGTCCCGCTTCAGCGCGGCCAGGGTTTCCGCGCGCACGGCCGCGTCGTCGTCCAGGTCGGCCTTCAGCACGATGCCCGGCGCGAGCGCCTCGTCGCTGCCGCGCAGGCGGTTGCGCCACACTTTCTGCGGCATCACCAACACATTGCCGCTCGGGAGCCTGGCGCGGCCGACGTCGATGTACAGCGTATCGGCGCCGGTGGTGCGGCCGAGGTGGACGGCGCCGGGAACGCTTAGCACCAGGTCGGCGAAGTCGAGGCAGGCGCTGGCGCAGGACGCGTCCGTCAGCAGCGCCACGGGTCCGCCATAGCGGCGCAGTTTGCCGCCGCGCCGGGCGACTTCCGCGCGCGTGAGCAGGTTGCCGCCGGGCTGTTCCACCCAAGTCTCGCCTTTTGCCCTGGCTTGCTGCACCTGCTTGAGGAAGGCTTCGGACCGCTTCGCCTCCGCGCTGTCCGGGCCGTAGCGCGTGACGAAACCTTGCGTGAACTTGCCGGCGGTCTCCAGCAGCAGGTCGGACACGCGCCATTGCGCGTAAGTGCGTGGCAGCTTGTCGAGATCCTGCTTGTCGTAGTCGAGTCCGCCGGTGGCGGCGGTGAAGATCTTGTCGCCGATGACGCTGCTGCCGCCGCCATTGCCGCGCACGTCGAACACCATCAGGCGCACGCCCTGCAGTGTGCCCAGGTCAGCCAGCATGGCGTCGAACTCGGCGATCTGCTCCTTGGACGGCAGCGCGTTGAAATTGGCCGCGCTGATCCACAGTACGCCGTCCTCGAAGCTGAATTTGTTGCTGCGCCGCTGCTGCTGCGGGCTTTTTGGCGGCGCTTTCTCCCATGGCTGGAAGTAGCGCTGCATGGGGATGCCCTGATAGGTGATGGGCATGTCCAGCACGGCGCCCTGGGCGGTACGGAACTGGCAGCGCTTCAGTTGCAGGTCGGGCAGGGCGGGAACGGTCAGCGCGCCAGCCAGGTGTTCGGCCAATTTGCCGTTGCTGCGGCGCTCGATATAGGGTGCGACGTCTTCGGCGAGAATGGCGTCCACCTCGCGGCCGTCGCATCGCAGCAGTTGGGCGCCCAGCGGCGGCAATGGCGCCGGCCAGTCCTTCAAGTGCGCATCCACCACGTAGTCGCTGCCTTGCTTGCGCAGCCGCCAGCCGTTGACCAGCATGGGATAATCGCGCCGCGCATTGTCCGAGTAAATCAAGTGGCCGTCGCGGAAACCGCTGACGTAGTAGCGCGCCGCCGCCATCATGGAATCGTAGCTGTTCACCCTGGGAATTAGCTGCAGCGCTTCGCGGTAGCCTTGTTCGGCCCAGACCCTGAAGCCGGGATTGAGCTCGTCAATGCTGCCGGGATGCGCGGTCAGGATGAGCTGGTGCACCGCCTCGATATCGGCCCTGGCGGCGGCCTGCCAGTCCGCAGCGGTCTTGCCGGCGGCGCCGGCAGTGGCCGGAAGCAGCGTCAGCAGCAGGGCGGGCAGCAGTGCGCGGCGGGCGCGCAGGAGAGGCAGCAGCATGGGCTTCCTTATTGTCAAATAAGTAAGCATACTATGCCGTTATATGTGCGGGAGTCAACAAATGCCGCGCGCAATGAGAAAAGGCCTCCCGAAGGAGGCCTTTTCTGCGGAATTCTTGGTGCCCACGGAGGGACTCGAACCCCCACACCTTGCGGCACATGGACCTGAACCATGCGCGTCTACCAATTCCGCCACGTGGGCA
>NZ_BAAKJE010000285.1:0-17694 GCF_059704565.1 Massilia sp. NBRC 108631 | reverse complement strand
CTGACCGACGAAGCCGTGCGCGAAATGCGCGACCGCTACTCGATCCCGATCCCGGACGACCAGCTGGCCGACATCCCGTTCTACAAGCCGGCCGACGACGCGCCTGAAATCAAGTACCTGCACGAGCGCCGCGCGGCGCTGGGCGGCTACCTGCCGCAGCGCCGCATGCAGGCGGACGAGAAGCTGACCGTGCCGCCGCTGTCGGCGTTCCAGAACGTGCTGGACGCGACCGCCGAAGGCCGCGAAGTATCGAGCACCCAGACTTTCGTGCGTATCCTGACCACGCTGCTGAAGGATCCGAGCATCGGCGCCCGCGTGGTACCGATCCTGGTCGACGAGTCGCGCACCTTCGGTATGGAAGGCCTGTTCCGCCAGGTAGGCATCTTCAACCAGCAGGGCCAGTTGTACGAGCCGGTCGACAAGGACCAGGTGATGTACTACCGCGAAGACAAGGCCGGCCAGATCCTGCAAGAGGGTATCAACGAAGCGGGCGGCATGAGCTCGTGGATCGCAGCGGCGACCTCGTACTCGACCAACAACCGCGTGATGATCCCGTTCTACACGTACTACTCGATGTTCGGCATGCAGCGTATCGGCGACCTGGTCTGGGCCGCCGCCGACATGCGCGCCCGTGGCTTCCTGATGGGCGGCACCGCCGGCCGCACCACGCTGAACGGCGAAGGCCTGCAGCACGAAGACGGCCATAGCCACCTGTTCGCCGCCGCCGTGCCGAACTGCATGCCGTACGATCCGACCTTCGGCCACGAAGTGGCGGTGATCGTGCAGGACGGCCTGCGCCGCATGGTGGAGAACCAGGAAGACGTGTTCTACTACATCACCATCATGAACGAGAACTACCCGCACCCAGGCATCAAGCCGGGCCAGGAAGAGGGCATCCTGAAGGGTATGTACCTGCTGCAGGAAGGCGACGCATCGCTCAAGCAGCGCGTGCAGCTGATCGGCTCCGGCACCATCCTGCGCGAATCGCTGTTCGCACAGGAACTGCTGAAGAACGACTGGAACATCGCCGCCGACGTGTGGTCCGCGCCATCGCTGACGCTGGTAGCGCGCGACGGCCAGGACGCCGAACGCTGGAACCTGGTCAACCCGACCAAGGAACAGCGCGTGCCGTACGTGGCGCAGCTGATGAAGGACACCACCGGCCCTATCGTGGCGACCACCGACTACATGCGTGCGTTTGCTGAACAGATCCGCGCCTTCATCCCGAAAGACCGCACCTACCGCGTGCTGGGCACCGACGGCTTCGGCCGCTCGGACACCCGCGCCGCGCTGCGCGAGTTCTTCGAAGTGAACCGTTACTACATCACGGTCGCTGCGCTGAAATCGCTGGCTGAAGAAGGCAAGATCGACGTGTCCGTGGTGCAGCAGGCAGTGGAGAAGTACGGCCTGGACGCGAACAAGCCAAATCCGGTGACCCAATAATTAGAACGGAGCAAACGCTATGAGCATTGTGGAAGTTAAAGTCCCGGATATCGGCGATTTCAAGGAAGTTGAAATCATCGAGCTGATGATCAAAGTCGGCGACACCATCAAAGTAGACCAGTCGCTGATCACCGTTGAATCGGACAAGGCCAGCATGGAGATTCCGTCCAGCGCCGCCGGCGTGGTCAAGGAAATCAAGGTCAAGGTCGGCGACAAGGTTGCCGAAGGTTCGCTGCTGCTGTTGCTGGAAGCTGACGGCGCTGCCGCTGCCGCCGCTCCTGCCGCCGCCCCTGCCGCTGCTGCGCCGGCGGCGCCTGCCGCCGCTGCTCCGGCTCCGGCTGCCGCTGCCGCTTCGCCGGCCGCCTCGGCTGGCCCGGTGGAAGTCAAAGTGCCGGACATCGGCGACTTCAAGGAAGTGGAAGTGATCGAAGTGATGGTCAAGGTTGGCGACACCATCAAAGTGGACCAGTCGCTGCTGACCGTTGAATCGGACAAGGCCAGCATGGAGATCCCGTCGTCGCACGCCGGCGTGGTCAAGGAAGTCAAAGTCAAGCTGGGCGACAAGGTTGCCATGGGCACGGTCGTGCTGGTGGTGGAAGCTTTGGGCGGCGCTGCCGCTCCTGCCGCAGCCGCTGCACCTGCCGCCGCAGCAGCGCCGGCGCCCGCCGCAGCAGCGCCGGCGCCCGCCGCAGCCGCACCGGCCGCTCCTGCCGCCGCCGCCCCTGCCGCTGCTGCTGCTCCGGCGGCATCGCAAGGCTCGGTCACCACCGGCAAGCTGGCGCACGCATCGCCATCGATCCGCAAGTTCGCCCGCGAACTGGGCGTGGACCTGGGCAAAGTGCCGGGCAGCGGTCCGAAAGGCCGCATCACCCAGGAAGATGTGCAGAACTTCGTCAAGGGCGTGATGGCCGGCACCGTGGCAGCGCCTGCAGGCGCCGCATCGTCCGCGCCGTCGGGCGGCGGCAACTTCAACGTGCTGGCATGGCCGTCGCTGGACTTCAGCAAGTTCGGCGAAACCGAACTGCTGCCGCTGTCGCGCATCAAGAAGATCTCCGGTCCGAACCTGCACCGCAACTGGGTCCAGATCCCGCACGTCACGCAATTCGACGACGCGGACATCACCGACCTGGAAGCATTCCGCGTCGAGACCAACAACGCCAACGCCAAGAACAAGGACGCCGCCAAGCTGACCATGCTGGCCTTCGTGATCAAGGCCTCGGTCGCCGCGCTGAAGAAGTTCCCGACCTTCAATGCCTCGCTGGACGCAAACGGCGAAAACCTGATCCTGAAGAAGTACTACAACATCGGTTTCGCTGCCGATACGCCGAATGGCCTGGTGGTACCGGTTGTGAAGAACGCCGACCAGAAGTCCGTTTCGCAGATCGCCCGCGAAATGACCGAACTGTCGCTGCAAGCGCGCGAAGGCAAGCTGAAGCCGACCGACATGCAAGGCGCCACCTTCACCATTTCCTCGCTGGGCGGCATTGGCGGCACGCATTTCACGCCTATCGTGAACGCACCGGAAGTGGCCATCCTGGGCCTGTCCAAAGCGTCGATCAAGCCTGTGTGGGACGGCAAAGCCTTCCAGCCGCGCCTGATGATGGGTACGTCCCTGTCCTACGACCACCGCGTGGTCGACGGCGCGATGGGGGCCCGCTTCTCCGTGTACCTGAGCGAAGTGCTCGGCGACATGCGCAAAATTCTGCTGTAAGGAGCGACCATGAGCACAGTGGAAGTCAAAGTCCCCAACATCGGCGACTTCGCCGAAGTTGAAGTGATTGAAGTGATGGTCAAGGTCGGCGATACGATCAAGGTCGACCAGTCGCTGATCACCGTCGAATCGGACAAGGCCAGCATGGAAGTGCCTTCGTCGCACGCCGGCGTGGTCAAGGAACTGAAGGTCAAGCTCGGCGACAAAGTGAAGGAAGGCGTTGTGCTGCTGGTGGTTGAGGAAGCCGCCGGCGCAGCCGCCGCAGCCGCACCTGCTGCTGCGCCTGCGGCCGCAGCTCAGGCACCGGCCGCCGCAGCGGCTCCGGCTGCTGCCGCACCGGTCGCCGCCCCAGCCGGTGGCAGCTATGCCGGCCAGGTCGACATCGACTGCGACATGATGGTGCTGGGCGGCGGTCCTGGCGGCTACTCGGCTGCCTTCCGCGCTGCGGACCTGGGCATGAACACGGTGATCGTCGAGCGTTACGAAACGCTGGGCGGCGTGTGCCTGAACGTGGGCTGCATCCCGTCGAAAGCGCTGCTGCACGTGGCTTCCGTGATCGACGAAACCGCGCACATGTCCAAGACCGGCGTCACCTTCGCCAAGCCGACCATCGACATCGACCAGGTGCGCGCCTACAAAGAAGGCGTCATCAAGAACATGACCGGCGGCCTGGCCGGCATGGCCAAAGCCCGCAAGACGCAAGTCGTTACCGGTGTCGGCCAGTTCCTGAGCGCGAACCACATCGAAGTCACCGCCAAGGACGGCAGCAAGAAGGTTGTCCAGTTCAAGCAAGCCATCATCGCCGCCGGTTCGGCGGTTGTGAAGCTGCCGTTCGTGCCTGAAGATCCGCGCATCGTCGATTCGACCGGCGCGCTGGAACTGCGCCAGATCCCGAAACGCATGCTGGTCATCGGCGGCGGCATCATCGGCCTGGAAATGGCCACCGTCTACTCCACCTTCGGCGCGCGCATCGACGTGGTCGAAATGATGGATGGCTTGATGCAAGGCGCCGACCGCGACGCGGTCAAGGTCTGGCAGAAGTTCAACGAGAAGCGCTTCGACAACATCATGACCAAGACCAAGACGGTCGCGGTCGAGGCCCTGCCGGAAGGCATCAAGGTCACCTTCGAAGCAGCGGAAGCCGGCGCCACCGCGCCAGCCCCGCAGGTCTACGACATGGTGCTGGTGGCCGTTGGCCGCAGCCCGAACGGCAAGAAGATCGCCGCCGACAAAGCCGGCGTGATCGTCACCGACCGCGGCTTCATCAACGTCGACAGCCAGATGCGCACCAACGTGCCCAACATCTTCGCCATCGGCGACCTGGTGGGCCAGCCGATGCTGGCGCACAAGGCGGTGCATGAAGGCCACGTTGCGGCAGAAGCGGCGGCAGGCCAGAAGTCGCACTTCGACGTGAAGGTGATTCCATCGGTGGCCTACACCGATCCGGAAGTGGCATGGGCCGGCATCACCGAAGACGAAGCGAAAGCCAAGGGCATCAAGGTCGAGAAGGGCCACTTCCCTTGGGCAGCGAGCGGCCGCGCCGTGGCCAATGGCCGCGCCGAAGGCTTCACCAAGCTGCTGTTCGACGCTGAAACGCACCGCATCATCGGCGGCACCATCGTCGGCACGCACGCCGGCGACATGATCGGCGAAATCGCGCTGGCCATCGAAATGGGCTGCGACGGCACCGACATCGGCAAGACGATCCACCCGCACCCGACCCTGGGCGAGTCGATCGGCATGGCCGCCGAAGTGTACGAAGGCGTCTGCACCGATCTGCCGCCACCGCGCAAGCGCTAAGCAGCAAACAAAAAACCCGCCACGGCGGGTTTTTTTACACCCGCGACGCGCCTGTCCGGCTCATCGAAAGCCGGTAACCGAATCGTTTGCGTGAGCGCGAATTATTTTCGTCACGCGGGGATCATTCTTGTATTTAGCGCTTAACTGCTCAAGTTGTTTTTGCGCAGTCTGGCAGTGCTTGACGACGGACCGCTCGATTTCCCGCTGCCGCTTTTCGCTCAACCCGCCGTCAAACTCTCCCGCAAAATGTTCGCAAGCGTTGGCGTTACGTATGAATGCCTGCACATCCTGCGGAGTTGTGTTTTTGGCGAATACGGTTGCGGGGGACGATAGGCACGCAAGCAGGACCACTGTTTTAATCCTCATTGCTCCCCCTCGTATTAGCGTCCGTTGTTCGACCAGTGAGGGACATCACGGCCGCCACCACCGTATTTCTTCACGCCATATGTGGCGCCGATTTCGATCAACTGCCGATTCATTCCGGTACGAGGCATTGTTCTGATCGTTACCAACTTGCCGTTTGCGTCCTTCACTGAAACTGTTCCATGCCAGGACAGCGACATGTCTATTGCCAGGCCCAAGTTATGTTGGGAGCGAAGCGCGGGTCTCGTGCGCAGTCGGCGTATTGACAGCGCACCGACCATGTCCTCTGCTGCCCGCACTGTGTCGGCACCTGCCGGATGCTGCCATTCGATATCCACGCCTCCCATGGCAGGAATCGAGCTGACGTCGGCTTTGTCATTCGCGATGCGCCAAGCCCAATGCATCAGGTAGGATCGTTTTGTGGGCCGGTATGTGGCATCTATTTTGACCCTGATGCCGGCTTCAGTCATGGCGGCTATAAAATCTTCCACGGCATGACGGAAAGTGCCGCTAAGGTCACTGGTGTCTCTACTGCCTGGAAAGCGTCGCGCCCATTGCGCGCCGCTTAATTCCTTGCTAACTCGATTTTCATGCGCACTTGCCTGCTTGCGCGCGAGATTGCTTGTCGCCATGTCGAACCTCCATTTTTCGGCTGGGTGCGCCGATGTTGGTGGAAGTCCAAAGCTTAGCGGGGGCGGTGGCTTAGGGCGTTGATCCCGGCCAAATTAAGCGCTCACAGATTCACCGGGCCATCGCCGAGGCGGGCAGGCCGAACACGCGGTCGAAGGTCCAGCTGAAGATGAAGGTGTAGACCATGAAGAAGATCACCAGGCCCAGGTCCAGCACGAAGGCGTCCCACAGCGACATGTTCAGCCACCACGCGAACAGCGGCACCAGCACCAGCACCAGGCCACCCTCGAAGCCCAGCGCGTGCGCCACCCGGCGCTTCACGCTGCGGCCGCGCGTGGCCTGGCGCGCTTCCCACGCTTCGAACAGCGAGTTGTAGACCAGGTTCCACACCACCGCCGTCAGCGACGAGCCCACGGCGGCAATGCCCGCGTGCCCGGCGTCGTGTCCGCCCAGCAGCATCAGCGCGCTGCTGGTGAGGCCGACGGCGATCAGTTCAAACAACGACACGTAGACGACTTTTCGCTTGATTCCTTGCATGGCTTTCCCCGTTTGATTCAATGGCGCCATGGTATCGATGTTTTTTTGATTGAAAAAGTCGACAGCTATCAGTTTTTCTGACAGCATGTGGCGTATGGCTTTCTCCAGCGACAACGTCGCCATCTTCCTTGCCGTGCTCGACCACGGCTCATTTTCTGCGGCGGCCCGCACGCTGGGCCGGGTGCCGTCGGCCGTCAGCATGGCGGTGGCGCAACTGGAAGCGGAACTCGACCTGCAGCTGTTCGAGCGCAGTTCGCGCAACGCCCGCCCGACCGAGATGGCGCGCGCGCTGGAAGCCGAGGCGCGCCAGATGGCCGGCCAGCTGCGCCGCCTGCAGGCGCACGCCTTGTCGCTGCACCGGGGCCTGGAGCAGCGCCTGACGCTGGCGATTGCGCCGGAACTGCTGTCGGCGCCGTGGAGCCATCCGCTGGCGCGGCTGGCGGAGGAATTCCCGTCGCTGGAGGTCGAGGTGCGTTCGGCGCCGCAGGCCGACGCGCTGCGCATGCTGCACCAGGGCGAGGCCCAGCTGGCGCTGATCTACGAGCGCCAGCGGGTGGACGAGCGCGAGGATTTCCAGGAGTTGGGCAGCGAGGTGCTGGTGGCGGTGATTTCGCCGCAACATCCGCAGGCACGGGGCCGCAACGGCAGTTTCCGCTGGGAAGACCTGGTCGACATTCGCCAGATCGCCATCGCCAGCCGCGACACGCAGGCGCAGGACGAACGCATCCTCATCTCGCGCAAGGTATGGCGCACCGACAGCCACCTGGCCACGCTGGGACTGGTGCAGGCGGGACTGGGCTGGGCTTACCTGCCGAAACGGCTGGCGGCGCCGCTGGTGGACGCGGGCGAGCTGCTCGGCATCGGCTTCGAGCACATGAGCAACCAGGTGCGGCTATGGGTGGATGTGGTGTGGCTGAATGACAAACCGCTCGGCCTGGGGGCCAAGCGGCTGATCGCCCTGATGAAGGATATCTCGGGGCTGGAGGCGCGCCCGGCGCAGGACTAGGCCGGGCGGCGGATTACTTGGTGCGGTATTTCTCGAAGTTCACTTCGAAGTCGCCGAAGTTATCGTTCAGCATCTTCTCGTGTTGCTCCTTGTAGTACTGGATGGCAGCGTCCTTCTGTTGGGCGAAGGCTTCCTGGTTGCCGGTCGAGACAGCCAGCATATAGGCGTTGAAACGGGTGGCCGCGAACAGGATGGCCGGGCCGATGGTGTTGCGGTCCAGGGTCTGGGCCTTGTCGTTGGCCAGGTTGATGAAGGCGTCGACAAGTTGCCAGAATTGTTCGTCGGAGGTAGGGGTAGTCATGGATGTCTCTGGAAATAATTTAAACGAGTGGGCATCCTGCCACGAATCGGCGCATTAGTCGAGCGGCGGCGCGCGCAGGCGCCGCCTTGTGGACGGCCGGCGCGGCAGGCTAGCCGTATTTCACCGAGCAGCCGTAGGGCTGGGTCACCGGCTTGCTGACCGGCTTGCCTGCGGTGGCCTCGTCGATGGCTTGCACCACGTAGTTGCTGGCGCCGGGGATATCGGCGGCGTTGGCGCTGGGCTTGCTGTCGATGGCGCCGGCGTACACCAGCTTGCCGGCCGGATCGATCAGGTACATATGCGGCGTGGTGCGCGCGCCATAGGCGCGGCCGATCTTGCCGCTGTCGACCAGGATGGCGTTGGCCGTGGCCTTCTTCTCCTTGGCCCAGCTGGCCAGCGACGCCGCCGCTTTCGGGTCGCCGTCCGGCGCGGCGCTGGTGCTTACCGACAGCCACACCACCTGCTTGCCGGCCGCGTGCTTCTGCGTGTTTTGCATATTGCCGCTGTTGTAGTGCTTTTGCACGAAGGGGCAGTCGGGATTGACCCATTCGAGTACCACGTATTTGCCTTTCAGGCTGTCCAGCGAGACCGCCTTGCCGGCCGTATCCACCCCGGTGAACAGCGGGGCGGGCTGGCCCACCACCGCTTGCGCCATGGCCAGTGCGGTGCCCGTCAAACCTGCGATCAATGCTGCTGTCAACGTCAGGGTTTTCATGCGATTTCCTTTCAGGTCAGAGTTGGTTTAAAGCCGTCCTTACTTGTTCCACCGTCAGCAGTTCGGACAGCAACTGCGGCGGGGCGTCGCCGGGGGCGTACAGCGCGTACACCGGCACCCCGTTACGGCCCAGCCGGGCCAGTTGCTGCGTGATGGCCGGATCGCGGCGGGTCCAGTCTGCGCGCAGCAGTACTACGTTCCTGGCCTCGAAGTCCGCCAGCAGGCTGGCATCGGCCAATGCCGCCCGCTTGTTGAATTGGCAGGTGACGCACCACGCGGCGGTGAAGTCGACGAACACCGGCTGGCCTGCCGCGCGCGCTTGCGCCACTGCCGTTTCGGACCAGGCGGACCAGCGCGCGCCAGCCAAGGATGCGCTCTTCGCGCCATTCGCTGCGCTGTTGGCCGCCCCAACGCTGCCATCGCCGGCGCGCAGCAGCGGGCCGGCGGTGCCGACTGCCGCCGCCAGCGTCAGCAGGCCTGCACCTCCCAGCAGCACGCGCGAGCGGGGCCGGCGCACCGGCGTGCCCAAGGTCCAGGCGGCGAAGGCCAGCGCCACCAGCATGGCCAGTGCAGCGGTCATGCCGTCGATCCCGGTCTGCTGGCCGAGCACCCAGGCCAGCCACACCACGGTGGCGAACATGGGGAAGGCCATCAGCACCTTGAAGCGTTGCATCCACGCGCCCGGTTTCGGCAGTACGCGGGCCAGGCCCGGCCAGCAGGATGCCGCCAGATAGGGGGCCGCCATGCCGAGGCCGAGCACCACGAAGATGGCCAGCGCCTTCGGGGCCGATTCCGTTAGCGCGGCGCCCATGGCGGCGCCCATGAAGGGCGCGGTGCACGGCGAGGCCACCGCCACCGCGAGCGCGCCGCTCAAGGCGTCGTCCAGCAGGCGGTTGCGGGCGCGGAAGCTGGCCAGCGCGCTGGGCAGCATGGTGCCGAACTCGAATGCGCCCGCCAGGTTCAGGCCGATCAGCGTGAACAGCGCGGCCAGCAGGAACACCACAAGCGGCGACTGCAGCTGGAAGCCCCAGCCCAGCTGCTCGCCGCCCGCGCGCAGGGCCAGCAGCAGGCCGGCCAGCGCGGCGAACGACAGCACCACTCCGGCAGTATAGGCAAGGCCGCCGGCGATTGCCTGATTGCGCGCCTGTTCGCGTTCGCTGCCGTGCTGCGCCAGGCTGACCAGCTTGAGCGACAGCACGGGGAACACACAGGGCATCAAATTCAGGATGGCGCCGCCGAGGAAGGCGAACAACAGCGTGAGCAGGAAGGCGGGCGCGCTGCCGGCGGATGCCGGGACTGTTGCTGGTGCAGGGGCAGCAGCAGGGGCAGCAGCAGGGGCAGCCGCACTGGTGCCGGCCGAGCCAGGGGCGGGCCAGCCGCCAGCGATGGTGACCGGCAGCGCCCATCCTGCGGGCTGGCTGGCGGCTTTCAGGACGATGTGCAGCGCGGCGGGGCTTTCGCTGCGCTGCGCCGACAGCGGCACGCGCAGCGTGAGCAGGCCATCCGCCCAGCGCTGGTCCACCTTGGCGGCGTAATCGATGACGCCCGCGTCTTCCACCATCAGGCGCAGCGGCTGGCCTTGCGCGGCTGCGGGCAGGCCGCGAATCTCCATGGCCAGCGCCTTGCCGTCCACGCGGGCGCTGGCGCTGGCCTGCGGCAAGGCTAGCGGCGCGGCGGCGCGCGCCGCGTCGAACAGCGCCTGGTGCGCGCTGACGGGCGCGTCGACGGGGATGGTGAGGTGAAAGTCGCCTGATTCCGGCAGGCAGATCTCCTTGCACACCAGCCATTCCGCATGCAGCTTGACGCCCAGCGTCTTGCCTGCATAGCCGGCTGGGACGGTCACCGGCACCGGCAGCAGCACGCGGCCTTCGTAGCCGTAGTTGAGCAGCGGGCCAAGCGGCAAGTGCTGCGGCGTTGGCCACGCGATCTCGCCAGCCGCAAAGCCGGGCGGCAGTGTCCAGGACAGCGTGGTCGGCAGGCCCGAGTCGCCCGGATTCTTCCAGTAGGTGTGCCAGTGCGGCTGATGCTCGATCGCCAGGCCCAGCCACAGTGGTTTGCCGGGCTGTAGGCCCTGCGGCGCGTGCGCCAGCAGCTCGGCCCGCACGTGCTCAGTGACCACGGCGGCCGTGGCTGCAGTGGCAGTAATCGCTGCGGCTGCGCTGATGCTGGCGGCCGCTGCGGCGCTGTCGCTGGCCGCCGCAGCGCGCGCCGGTGGTGCGGACATCAGGGTGGCTGCCAGCACGGCAGCAAGAAACTTTACGTTACGCATCAAGGCCTGAACCCTCCGTCACAACAGATTCAGCGTCATATCGATATGGCTGGCGACCGGCGCGCTGTTGACCAGCTCGCGCGCGCGCAGCATGGCCGCTTGCGCGTCGCCGTTGCGACCCAGGCGCTTGAGCAGCATGCCGCGCACGCTGAAATAATATGCGTAGCCGGACAACTCCGCCGCCAGCGGATCGATCAGCACCAGCGCCGCCGTTGGTCCGCGCAATTTGTCCACTGCCACCGCCCGGTTCAGGGTCACGATGGGGGAGGGGTGCACCACTTGCAGCACGGCGTACAGGCGGTCGATTTCGGCCCAGTCGGTGTCGGCCGCGTTCTCGGCCTGCGCGTGCACCGCCGCCACCGCCGCCTGGATCTGGTAGGGCGTCAGTTCGCGGCAATGCAGCGCCGTGTCCACCATGGGCAGCGCCTGCTCGATCAGGGCCTGGTTCCAGCGCCGCCGGTCCTGGTCGTCCAGCAGGATCAGCGCGCCGCTGGCGTCCACCCGCGCGCCGGCGCGCGCGTGCTGCAGCATCAGCAGCGCGGCCAGCCCCAGCGCGCCGCCGTCGTGCGGGAACATGCGCGCCAGCAGGCGCGCCAGCCTGATGGCCTCCTCGCACAGCTCCATGCGGATGTACTGCCGGCCGCTGCTTGACGCGTAGCCTTCGCTGAACAGCAGGTACACCATGGCCAGCACCGTCTTCAGCCGCTCGGCGCGCTCGTGCGCCGCCGGCTGCTCGAACGAGGTGCCGGTTTCGGCCACGCGGCGCTTGGCGCGCGCGATGCGCTGTTCCATGGCCGGCTGGCGGATCAGGAAGGCGTGCGCAATCTGCTGCACGTCCAGGCCGCACACCAGGTGCAGCAACAGCGGGATCTGGTAGGACGGCGGCAGGCCCGGACTGGCGCAGATATAGAGCAGCCGCAGCGTGTCCTCGCGAAACGGGATGAAGTCCGCGTTGCGCTGGATGCCGATATTGGCGTCCACGCTGTCGGCCACGTAGTCGGGGTCGGACAGGGCCTGGCCGTGCATGCTGACCGGCGCCAGGCCGGCATTGCGGCCGCAAGCGACCAGCCAGGCCAGCGGATCGCCCGGCAGGCCGTTGCCCGGCCACAGCAGGCGCGCGCGCATGGCCGCGTCCTGCCAGGCGTTCAGCGCCAGGTCCAGGTCGCGGAAGGTGCGCAGCAGCGCCGCCAGCGCCTGCGGGCGGTACAGGGACAGCACGTGCGCGATGGTGTCGGTGTCGGGTGGTGCCACGTCGGATCGGTCAGGGTTGTGCGCAAGGATCTAGCTTAAGGCAAAGCGCGTGCCAGCGCCTAGCCGGGGGCGTAAAAAAACCGGGAAAAATTCCCGGTTGGTGTGCCGCCCTCGGGCGCGCTGGGTGGTGACCCGTTTGGTGCCAGGCTAGCGTTCAGCTAGCGATGAAGCGCGAAGGGATCTCGATGCCGCCCGCTCGCGCAGCCTCTGCGTAGGCGCGCAATTCGTCGATGGCCGCTTCGAGCTGTTCCTTGGTGGGGTTCGCCTGGAAGCCCTTGATGCGCTCGTTCAGCGCGGCTACTTGTTTGCTCCATTCAAGACGAGTGAACTTGCTCATACAACCTCCTGTTTAAAGGCACAGGATGCGCGGGACGGCGGTTTTTCTCAGTGCGCTAGCGCACACAAGCTTACAGCGCGGCTCAGTCCTTGCGCAGCGCGCCGCCCAGGAACAGCTCCACCCCCACTTCCACCTGCCGGCGCACATCGGGCATGGGCGCGGTCGCGTTGATCACGAACAGGTAGCGTTTCAACTGGTCGCCCATGATGCAGTTCAGCAAATGCACGGTGAGCGCGTCGGGCGGCATGTCCTGGCGCAACTGGGCGCGGATATCGGGGCGGGCGAAGTAGCGCTGCACCGCTTCGCGGGTCTGCTTGGGGCCGGCCTCGAAGAAGGCCAGCGCCAGTTCCGGATTGGACATGGACTCGGCGATGACCATGCGGTGCACCGCCAGCACCTGCGGCGACGCGACCAGCTGGCCGAAGCGCAAGGCAAAGTCCAGCAGGACCTCGCGCAGCGGGCGCACCGAAGTCTCCATGTCGTGCATGGTGGCGAAGAAGGGCGCGCAGCCGGCGTTGATGACGGCCGTAAACAGCCCGGCCTTGCCGCCGAACTTGACGTAAATGGTGCGCACCGCCACCCGCGCCTGCCTGGCGATCATTTCCAGGCTGACCTTGCTGTAACCCTTTTCCAGGAACAGCCGGCCGGCCGTTTCCACCAGTTCCTGGGTACGGGCTTCGGTCTCGGAGGCGCGCGGACGGCCCGCAGTCTTGGCGGGGCAGTGGGCGACGCCGAAAAACTCGACTTCTGGCATTGCAGGTAGTATTCCTTGCAACTTTTCTGAACTGGCGGATGTCATGGCGGCTTGCTGTCTGGTTACTCGGCATCTTATCAGATGGGGACTGTAGTCCAAAATAAAATGAAATGCAATCGTTTCATTTCTTGACTTGCCGCAGCGCTTGTCGAATAATGCACCTATTCCATTTCATTATTTCGGAGCCCGCATGTCCAACCAAGCAGAGCAAAAAATGCTGAGCGCCGCTGCCGGCCAAGCGGCGCAGCCGGCCGCCCCGGCGGCCCCCGCCGCCGCACCCAACCGCCGCGTGCTCGTCATCGCCGGCCTGATCGCCCTGGCCGCCATCGGCGCCGGCGCCCGCATGTGGTACCGCAGCCATTACTTTGTTGAAACTGAAAACGCCTATGTGGCCGGCCATGTGCACCCGGTGTCGGCCCGCATTTCCGGCGTGGTGACCAAGGTGCTGATCGAAGACAACCAGATGGTGAAACAGGGCGACGTGATCGCCGAGCTGGACCCGTTCGACCAGCACGTGAAGGTGGAGCAGATCGAAGCGCAGATCGCCACCGCCGAGCAGCAGGTGCTGCAGGCCGACGCGCAGATCGCGCAAGTCAACGCCCAGGCGTCGGCCGCCGCCGCGCAAGTGGCGCAGTCCGAAGCGCAGATGCTGCGCGCCAGGCAGGATGCCGAGCGCTACGGCCAGCTGTACAACAGCCAGATGAAGGCCGTGTCGAAGGCGGAACTGGACGCGGCCAACGCCGGCCGCTCCGGCGCCACCGCCGACCTGGCCGCGCGCAAGGACAGCGCCGCCGCCGCCAAGGCCCAGACCACCGCCGCCACCGCCGCGCGCGAAGTGCTCAAGGCGCAAGTGCATGTGCTGCGCGTGCAACTCAAGGACGCGCGCCAGCAGCTGGCCTACAACCGCATCCTGGCGCCGGTGGACGGCCGCATCGGCAAGCGCTCGCTGGAAGTGGGCCAGCGCGTGCAGCCGGGCCAGCAGCTGACCGCCATCGTGCAGGACAACGTCTGGGTCACCGCCAACTTCAAGGAAACCCAGCTGGCCGAACTGAAAGTGGGCCAGCCGGTGCACGTGACGATCGACGCCATGCCGGGCAAGGCCCTGGTGGGCCGCGTGGACAGCTTCGCGCCCGCCTCCGGTGCGCAGTTCGCGCTGCTGCCGGCCGATAACGCCACCGGCAACTTCACCAAGATCGTCCAGCGCGTGCCGGTCAAAGTCACCTTCAAGCCGGAAGACGTGAAAGCGCTGAGCGGCCGCCTGGTGCCCGGCATGTCGGCCATCGCCGAAGTGGAACTGAAGTAAAGCCATGAGCAGCACCAATACACTCGCCGCAGGCGCCCCGGCGCTGCCGCAGAACGGCCAGAAGGTCGACCTGCGCACCTGGATCGCGGTCGGCGCCGGCATGCTGGGCGCCTTCATGGCGGTGCTCGACATCCAGATCACCAACGCCTCGCTGAAGGACATCCTCGGCAGCCTGTCGGCCACGCAGGAAGAAGGCTCGTGGATCTCCACCGCCTACCTGGTGGCCGAGATCATCGTCATCCCCATGACCGCGCTGTTTACCCGCGTGTTCGGCGCGCGCCGCTACATGATGGGCACCACCGCCTTGTTCCTGCTGTTCTCCACCCTGTGCGGCGCGGCCTGGAACCTGGAAAGCATGATTGTGTTCCGCATGGCGCAAGGTTTCACCGGCGGCGCGCTGATCCCGATGGCGTTCACCCTGGTGATGCTCAAGCTGCCGCCTTCCAGGCGCGCCGCCGGCATGGCCATCTTCGGCTTGACCGCCACGCTGGCGCCGTCCATGGGCCCGACACTGGGCGGCTACCTGAGCGAAATCTACGGCTGGCCATCGATCTTCTACATCAACTGGGTGCCCGGCCTGCTGCTGATGGCCGGCATCGCCTACGGGCTGGATTCGGAAAAGACCAAGTGGGGCGACCTGCTGAAGACCGACTGGATCGGCATCGGCTTCATGGCGCTGGGCCTGGGCTGCCTCACCATCTTCCTCGAAGAAGGCAACAGCAAGGACTGGTTCGACTCCGGCTTCATCATCGCCTTCGCCTCGCTGGCGCTGGTGGGTTTGCTGGGCTGGGTGGTCACCAGCGCCACGCGGGCCAACCCCTTCGTCAACCTGGCGCTGTACGGCCAACGCAACTTCCTGGTCGCCACCGCGCTGTCGGCGGTGTTCGGCATGGCGCTGTACGGCTCGTCCTTCCTGCTGCCGCTGTACCTGGGCCAGATCGCCGGCTACTCGCCGATGCAGATCGGCGAAGTCATCATGTGGGCCGGCCTGCCGCAGCTGTTCATCATGCCCTTCGTAGCCAAGCTGTCGGGCAAGGTGGACAACCGCATCCTGTGCTCCTTCGGGCTGCTGCTGTTCGGCCTGTCCTGCCTGATGAACGCCTACATGGACGCCACCACCGGCTACGACCAGCTGCTGGCGTCGCAAGTGGTGCGCGCGCTGGGCCAGCCCTTCGTGATGCTGACGCTGTCGAACTTCGCCATGCAAGGCATCCCGCAGAAAGACGTGGCCTCGGCATCGAGCCTGTTCAACATGACGCGCAACCTGGGCGGCTCGATCGGCATCGCGCTGCTGGCCACCTCGCTGTCGCAGCGCGAGCACTTCCATTCGCAGCGGCTGGGAGAGGCCATCAACTCGTTCGCGCCGGCCGCGCAGGAGCGTCTGGCCGCACTGACGCAGTCCTTCATCAGCAAAGGCTACGACGCCTCCATGGCGGCCGACCAGGCGCTGAAGGCGATCGACGGCATCGTGCGGCGCGAATCCTACGTGATGGCCTACAACGACGGCTTCTTCATTGTCGCCGCGATCCTGCTCGCTTGCATACCGGTGCTGTGGATGTCCGACAAGGTCAAATCCCCCGGCGGCGCCGGCGGCGGCGCGCATTAATCTAAAAGGTATAAACGATATGTTCAGTTCATTCAAAAAGGTCACGCTGGCCGCCGCTGTTGGGCTGGCGCTGGCAGGCTGCAGCACCGTGGGTTCCGATTTCAGCGCGCCGCAGAATGTGGCCGACGCCGGCTACCGCCATGCCCCGGTGGGCGAGCGGGGCGCAGCGCGCCTGCCGGCGCAATGGTGGACCATCTACGGCGACGACACCTTGAACCGCCTGGAACAGAGCGCGCTGCGCGACAATCCCAGCGTGAAAGCGGCCGCGCAGCGCCTGCTGCAGGCGCAGGCGCAGCTGGGCCTGGCGCGCGCCAGCGAATCGCCCTCGCTGAGCGTAAATGGCGGCGTGTCGAACTCGCGCACCTCGGCCAACACCTCGCAAGGCATCGCGCTGGGCAACCGCTCCATCCACGGCAACAACTACTCGCTGGGCGCCTCGATGTCGTACGAAGTGGACCTGCTGGGCCGCGTGCGGCGCATGGTTGAAGCGGCCGACGCGCAAGCGCTGGCGGCTGTGGCGGACCGGGACGGCGTGCTGTTGCTGCTGTCCTCGCAGGTGGCCACCACCTACTGGCAGCTGCGCGGGCTGGACACCGAGATCGCCATCCTGAACGGCGCGCTCGACAGCCGCCGCGAAAGCGAGGAACTGGTCAACGCCCGCTTCAACGCCGGGCTGTCGAATGAGCTGGACACCTCGCGCGCCCGCATCGAGCGCGCCAACGCCGAAGCGGACCTGCAGGAAGTGCAACGCCAGCGCAACACGCTGGAGCACAGCCTGGCCACGCTGACGGGCGCATCGCCGTCGGCCATGCAACTGCCGGCCGCTGCGGTGGCCAGCCTGCCGCAGCCGCCGGCGATCCCGGTCGGGCTGCCGGCCAGTTTGCTGTCGCAGCGTCCCGACCTGGCTGGCAGTGTCGCCACGCTGCGCGCCGCCAACGCGCAGATCGGCGTGGCCGAAGGCGCGTTCTACCCCACGCTCAGCCTGACCGGCAATTTCGGCTACGCGTCCGAAAGCCTGAGCGAAATCGCGCGGGGCGGTTCGCGCCAGTTCAGCGTCGGCCCGCTGGCATTGTCGCTGCCGATTTTTGACGGCGGCCGCAACCGCGCCAACCTCGCGCTGGCCAAGGCGCGTTACGAAGAAGCACTGGCCAACCACCAAGGCAAGCTGCTGACGGCGCTGCGCGAAGTGGAAGACGCGTTATCGGACGTGCAGCAAAGGCAGAAGCAGGAGCTGGTGCAAGCGCAATCGCGGGAAGCCGCGGCGCGCGCCTACCTGGTCGCGCGCGCCCGCTACGAGCGCGGCGTCTCCACCTACCTGGACGTGACGGATGCCCAGCGCAGCAGTCTGGCTGCCGACCGCGCCGCCGCCCAAATCACCACCCAGCGCCTGCTCGCCACGGTCGCCGTCGCCCGCGCCCTCGGTGCCGGCTGGCAATCCCAAGGCCCCCTCGCCGCCATCGCCTCCCGCTAACCAAACCAAGCAAGCTGAGCCGCATTCCCTGAACACCGGGGTCAGACCCCGAATCCTTTCGAATGCGGCACAGCTCGCCAGGCTGGAATATTGCGGCGGGGCAGATCCAGATGGCGGTTGCTGGCGTTGTTTCACTCTATAAGCGAACTCAGCCGCACACTCGGGGTCTGACCCCGAAGTGGGGGAAATGCGGCTCA
>NZ_BAAKJE010000284.1:0-14856 GCF_059704565.1 Massilia sp. NBRC 108631 | reverse complement strand
CGGCGCGGCCGGCATGCCGGAAGCCGGCCGCGCAGCGCCGCGCGGCTGCTGCAGCACCGGCCCGCCGGCCTGCGCTGATGCCGGCGGGCCGGCGGCCAGCAGGCAGCCGGCCACGACGCCGGCTAACAATGACTTGAACATGGACGGCCTCCTCGCAATTGAGCTATCGCCTCCAGTCTAGGCATGCTTGATTTAAATGAAAACTTGTTATTCATGCCATTGCATAACGCTTGAGCCAGCGCAAAGCCGAGTGTGGTTTGCGCGGCATTGGACCCTGTTTTCCATAGGTGGCAATCAAATAAGTTCATGCCTGTCTTGAAATAGGGCATAAGCGTCCCTATAATTGGCACTCGTTAGCCGAGAGTGCTAACAAGATTTCCGAGGCAGCGGCCTGGCAAGCGCCGGCCGCAGCCTCATCGGCACCACACGGTACTTACCACCATTGATAAAGGAGTTTTGTATGAACCTTCGCCCTTTGCACGATCGCGTCATCGTCAAACGTCTCGACCAGGAAACCAAAACCGCATCCGGCCTGATCATTCCTGACGCAGCCGCCGAAAAACCAGACCAGGGCGAAGTCCTGGCCGTGGGCAATGGCAAAGTGCTGGACGACGGCAAAGTGCGTCCGCTGGAAGTGAAAGTGGGCGACCGCGTTCTGTTCGGCAAATATTCCGGCCAGGCTGTCAAAGTCGACGGCGACGAGCTGCTGGTGATGCGCGAAGAAGACATCATGGCTGTTGTAAACAAATAACTTAGAAGCAATTTCAGGAGAATCCGAACATGGCAGCTAAAGACGTAGTATTCGGCGACGCAGCGCGCGCCAAGATGGTTGAAGGCGTAAACATCCTCGCCAACGCAGTAAAAGTCACCCTGGGTCCCAAGGGCCGCAACGTAGTGCTGGAGCGTTCTTTCGGCTCCCCTACCGTGACCAAGGACGGCGTGTCGGTCGCTAAAGAGATCGAACTGAAAGACAAGCTGATGAACATGGGCGCGCAAATGGTCAAGGAAGTTGCTTCCAAGACCAGCGACAACGCCGGCGACGGCACCACCACCGCGACCGTGCTGGCCCAGGCGATCGTGCGCGAAGGCATGAAGTTCGTTGCCGCCGGCATGAACCCGATGGACCTGAAGCGCGGCATCGACAAGGCAGTCGCTGCCACCGTCGAGCAGATCGCCATCCTGGCGCGTCCATGCACCACCACCAAGGAAATCGCCCAGGTTGGCGCGATCTCGGCCAACTCCGACTACTCGATCGGCGAGCGCATCGCTGAAGCGATGGAAAAAGTGGGCAAGGAAGGCGTCATCACCGTGGAAGACGGCAAGTCGCTGAACGACGAGCTGGACATCGTGGAAGGTATGCAGTTCGACCGCGGCTACCTGTCGCCGTACTTCATCAACAACCAAGAGAAGCAAGTTGCCATCCTGGACAATCCATTCGTCCTGCTGTGCGACAAGAAGATCTCCAACATCCGCGACCTGCTGCCGGTACTGGAACAAGTTGCCAAGGCTGGCCGTCCGCTGCTGATCATCGCCGAAGACATCGAAGGCGAAGCGCTGGCGACCCTGGTTGTGAACAACATCCGCGGCATCCTGAAAACCTGCGCAGTGAAAGCCCCGGGCTTCGGCGACCGCCGCAAAGCCATGCTGGAAGACATCGCCGTCCTGACCGGCGGCCAGGTGGTTGCTGAAGAAATCGGCCTGACCCTGGAAAAGATCACCCTGGCAGAACTGGGCCAGGCCAAGCGCATCGAAGTGGGCAAGGAAAACACCATCGTCATCGATGGCGCCGGCGACGGTTCCAACATCGAAGCGCGCGTCAAGCAGATCCGCGTGCAGATCGAAGAAGCGACCTCGGACTACGACCGTGAAAAACTGCAAGAACGCGTCGCCAAGCTGGCTGGCGGCGTTGCCGTGATCAAGGTCGGTGCAGCCACCGAAGTTGAGATGAAAGAGAAGAAGGCCCGCGTGGAAGATGCACTGCACGCCACCCGCGCTGCGGTTGAAGAAGGCATCGTGCCAGGCGGCGGCGTCGCCCTGCTGCGCGCCCGTGCCGCTCTGACCGTCAAAGGCGACAATCCTGACCAGGAAGCTGGCATCAAGATCGTTCTGCGCGCGATGGAAGAGCCACTGCGCATGATCGTGCAGAACGCCGGCGAAGAAGCATCGGTTGTTGTTGCGGCAGTGCTGGCCGGTTCCGGCAACCACGGCTACAACGCATCGAACGGTACCTACGGCGACATGGTTGAAATGGGCGTGCTGGACCCAGCCAAGGTGACCCGCTCGGCACTGCAAAACGCAGCGTCGATCGCCGGCCTGATGCTGACCACCGACTGCATGGTTGCTGAAATCAACGAAGACAAGCCAGCCGGCGGCATGGGCGGCATGGGCGGTATGGGTGGCATGGACGGCATGATGTAATCGCCGTAGCGCGCCGAACCGCACCGGTTCATCGCTGAGAAACCCGCAAGGCTCGCGCCTTGCGGGTTTTTTTATTTGCACAAGGAATGTGCAGGCGGCGTCATTCCGGGCTATAATCTCGATGCATTGTAGGAAACACTTGTTTCCTCTTGATAATTATCTACATCCTGCCCATGAAGACCGCCAGCCTGCTCCGCCTCCTCCTCGCCACCTGTTTCCTCGCCCCTGCCGGCGCCCAAGCCTCCACCATCCAGATGGTCAGCAATGGCGGTTTTGAAACCAGTTCCGTTGCCAGCGGCACCTGGGCCATCACCAGCAGCCTGGCGGGCTGGACTGCGGGCGCGCTGGGCGTGGAAGTGCGCAACCACGTCGCGGGCGACGCCTACGCCGGCCAGCGCTACGTGGAGCTGGACACCACCGGCAACAGCTGGATCAGCCAGACGCTGGCCACCTCGGCCGGCAGCACCTACGCCCTCAGTTTCGCCTACGCACCGCGCGAAGGCGTGGCAGCCGCGTCGAACGGCATCGAAGTGTTCTGGAATGGCGCTTCGAAGGGCATCTTCACCGGCAACGGCGGAGCGGGCAACGCGTGGAATGTCTACAAGATGAACCTGGTGGGCCTGGGCGGCGCCGGCGAGCTGAAGTTCGCCGCCGTGGGCGCCAGCGACAGCCTGGGCGGCGCGCTGGACGCCATCTCCGTCACCGCCGTCCCCGAACCGGCCACCCTGGCCACCATGGGCTTCGGCCTCGGCCTGATCGGCCTGTTCCGCCGCCGCCGAAGCCGTCAATAAGCAAGTTGCTGCGCGGGTGCGCTTGGTTTAGTATGGCCGCAACTCATACTATGACAAGGCTGCATCGACATGGCACCGCGCTCTTCGAATTCCAAAACTGCTGCGATTGCCGGGACGCTGGCCGGGCTGCTGGCGGCTGGCCTGGGTGCTTATTACCTGTACTCGGAGCGGCAACCGGCGCAGCCTGCCGCGCCGGCGGCCACGCTGGCCGCAGCCGCCAATGCCGGAAGTGCGCCGCGGCAAGGCGCAGCGGGTGTGCAAGCGGCATCCGCGAAGGGCGCGCTGAGCCGCGAGCAGGCGGTGGCGGCGCTGATGGCGCTGCCGGAGCTGAAGGCGTGGGCAGACCGGATAGAGACCGAATCGAAAGGCCAGGCGCGCGGTGCGCTGATGGAGTACGACGCGCAGCTGCGCACCGTGAAGGGCAAGCAGTATTATCAGCTCAGCTTCGTCGAGAACAGCAGCGACGCGGCGCAGCGCTGGGAAAGCTTCCTGGTGGCGCAGTCCGACGGCGAGATCCTGGTGGACGACGATGTCAGCGGCGAACCGATGACGCTGGAGCAGTGGCGCAAGGATAAGAAGCCGCTGCTGCGTCGCGGCCCGGGCGAGTGATGCCGTGGCGGCTTACGCAGGGCGCGCCCTGCTAACCCGCCCTCCCCGCCCGACCGTCCTACGCGGCGGAGCGCGCTGCGGCGGGCGCCGCCACTGCTGCGCTGTGCACCCGGCTGATCCACCATATCGCCATCACCGTCAGCGCGGCGGCGGCCCAGCCGTTGTAACCGTAGCCTGAAATATGCCCGGCCGCGTCGGTGCTCAGCCAGAGCCCGCCGACGAACGCGCCCAGTCCCGTCCCCATCTGCTGCACCGCCGAATTGGCGCTCAGGAAGGCGCCGCGCCGCGCCGGATCCGGCACCGTCGTCATCAGCGCCTGCAGCGGCACAGTGCGGCCCGACAGCGCCGTCATGAAGAACGGGAACATCAACACCATGCCGATCAGCGGCACATGCGGCAAGTGGGTGATCAGCATCAGCGGCAGGATGGAAAACGCCGCCACGGCGCGGAACACGCGCTGCTTGCCGGCGCGGTCGGCCCAGGCGCCGATGCGGCGCGCGCTGAACAGCGTGGCCAGCCCGCCGGCCAGGTAGATCCAGGTGATCTCGGCCGGCTGCACGCCGTAATTGGCCACCAGCACCGGCGAAATGAAGGGAATCACCAGCATGCCGGACATCATCGTCATGCCCGACAGCGCAAAGGCCTTCAAATGCGCCGGCACGCGGAACATGCCCGCCAGCTCGGGCAGGATGCGCGCCAGCGGCACCGGCGCCGCCTTCAGGTGCGCCGACATCGCCGGCAGCGCGCGCAGCGCCACGCACCAGATCAGCACCGAGAAACCCACCAGCAGATAGAACGCCGACTGCCAGCCGAAATGGGCCGACATCATCACGCCCGCCGGCACGCCGGCAATGGCGGCCAGGCTGAACGAGGTCATGACGATGCCGGTGGCCGCGCCGCGCCGCTCAGGCGGCACCAGGTCGCCGATGATGGCCATGCAGATGGCGCCCAGCACGCCGCCGGTCAGGCCGGCGAAGGCGCGCGACAGTACCAGCACATGGAAATTGGGCGCCAGCGCGCACGCCAGGTTGGAGACGGTAAACAGCAAGAACATGGTCAGCAGCAGACGCTTGCGGTCGAAACGGTCGATATACGTCATGGCCAGCAGGCCGGACAAGCCGGCGCACCAGGAATACACCGACACCGCGCCCGATACGGCAGCGGGCGTCTTGCCGAACGCCTGCATCAGCTGCGGCGCCAGCGGCATCATCACCATGAAATCCATGATGACGGTGAACTGGGTCAGCGCCAGCAGCCACAGGATCAGGCGCTCGCGCGTGGCCGACACCGGCGATACAGGCGGCAGGGGTGCTACAGGGGAGACATTGGTCATAGGCTTCCGTTCAATCGAGCTGGTTGATGTCGGCGGCAGCTTTGCGCAGGATAGCGCGGATATGCTGCAACCGTGTTTCGTTCGCCGAGCCGTCGCGCGCGCGCCGGATCACCGCTTCCTTCAGTTCGTGCATCAGCGAGCGCAGGTCGCCGCCCGCCTCGGCCGGCTCGCTCAGGCGCGCCATCATGGCGTCCACCATCTGGCGGTTCTCGTCCAGGAAAGCCTGGCCGTCGGGCGTGACGGTGTGCAGCTTCTTGGCGCCGTCATGGCTGATCGACACGTGGCCCATGTCGTACAGCATGGCCATCAGCGGATAGATCGCGCCGGGGCTGGGCGAGTAGCTGCCGCCGGTGCGCTGCTCCAGCTCCTTGATGATTTCGTAGCCGTGGCGCGGCTTCTCCGCGATCAGCTGCAGCACCACGTAGCGCATGGCGCCCGAATCGAACATTTTGGGACCGCGCCCGCCGCCGCCGCGATGGTGGCCGTGGCCGTGCATATGAGGATGGAAACGGTGCGGACCCTTGAAAAAGTGGAACATGAAATTCTCCATAAGATATATCGAAGTAAGATATATCTTAACCTGTTTTTTAAGAAGTTCAAGTTTATTTTTGTGCCACCTGATTTCCCGCATTGCCGTATCATGCAAGCTCTGTCCCGTTGTCCCGTCCCATGTTCAAAAAAATACTTGCCCTCTTTGGAAAAAAATCCTCAGCGGCGCCTGCCGGCCCCGCTGCTCTCAGCGCTCCCTACAAGCAGGATGAGCTCAACCTGATCTACAACCTGCTGTTTTGCGACGAAACCTCGCTCTACAAGCCGCAGGGCACGGAAACCGCGCTGTTCGGCGAACAGGCCGACGCCTCCGTGGTGCGCACCATCGCCGAAGACCACGACGAGGAAAGCCGCGTGCGCATCCTGGCCTGCAACTGGCTGCGCGAGAACGGCCATCCCGTGCCTGCGCACGAATTGCTGGGTGTGATCGTGGAAGTGCCGCTGGAGGAAGGCCTGGACGTGCTGGCCGCGTATGCGGACGGCACCGTGCGCTACATCAACCAGACCGGCAAGTTTGCCGTGTTTGAAGGCGCGCCGGACGCAGTGGCGGCCAGCGCCAAGGCACTGGTGGAAACGGCCAAGCCGGCGCTGCGCCAGGCCACGCTGGCCGCGCGCGGCCGCACGCCGCCGCCTGGCCCCGGCCATCTGCGCATCGGCTTCCTGGCCTCGGACGGCTTGTACTTCACGCAAGGCACGTTCGAAACCCTGGCCAAGGACGCGCGCGCCTCGTCAGCCATCCAGAGCGCCCAGGCGCTGCTGGACCTGGTGGTGCGCCAGGCCAGCGAATAAGGGCGGCAAGCCGCCCGACGGCGCAGCGTTGCTCAGCTGTCCAGGTGCGAGATCAGCAGGCGGCGGCTGTCGGCTTCGACGCCCTCGCCCGCCTTGCGCTCCAGCACCAGCTCGGCGTTCTGCGCGTCCACCGAAATGCCCACCGACAGGATGTCGATCAGCAGCAGCTGCAGGATGCGCGAGATCATCGACAGGAAGGTAGTGCTGTCTTCCGAATGGTCCACCGCCAGGCACACCGATGCGCGCTTGGCCAGCGGCGACTGGCTGCTGGTGATGGCGATCACGTCGGCACCGGCGGCGCGCGCCGCGTCCACCGCGTCCAGCAGTTCCGGCAGCTTGCCGGAATTGGATATGGCGATCACCACGTCGCCCGCCTTCAGCAGCCCTGCCGCCAGCACGAACAAGTGCGAGTCGCCGTAGGCCGCCGTCGGAATGCGGAAGCGGAAGAACTTGTGCTGGCCGTCCAGCGCCACCACGCGCGAATTGCCCATGGCGAAGAATTCGATGCGCTTGGCCTTGGCCACCAGCGCAATCGCCTTGTCCAGCGAGCGTACGTCCAGCTGGTCGCGGAACTTCAGGATGGCCGACACGGTGTTGTCGATCACCTTGGCGCTCAGGTCGTGCGTGCTGTCGGAAACGCGCACCTGGCTGTGGCGCACCGGAATGGCGCCGGTCAGGCTGCTGGCGAACTTCAGCTTGAAGTCGGCCAGGCCGGAGAAGCCCAGCGAGCGGCAGAAGCGGATCACGGTCGGCTGGCTCACCTCTGCCAGGCGCGCGATGTCGGCGATGGGTTCGTTGAGCACCAGGCGCGGCTGCTCCAGCACCAGCGCCGCCACGCGCTGCTCGGCGGGCGTCAGCTCGTGCTGCAGGTGCTGCACGCGCTCCATCAGCGTGTTGGCGCCGCTGCGGCCGCGCAGGTGTTCGGACAAAATCGTCGCCACGCCGTAGAACGCCGGGTTCGGTGTGGTGATGACGTAGGTCGGGATCTCGGACAGATAGGTAGTGAAGCGGCCCTTGGCCTCGAAGCGCGCGCGGAACGGCGAGGAGGCGAACCAGTCGCCCATGCGCGGCACGATACCGCCGCCGATGAAGATGCCGCCGAAGGCGCCCAGCGTCACCGCCAGGTTGGCGCTCGCGCCGCCCAGCATGGCGCAGAAGCACTCCAGCACTTCCAGGCACAACGGGTCCTTGTCGGTCAGCGCGCCGGCCATGATTTCCTGCGCGTTCAGGTCCTTCACGTTGCGGCCGTTGCGCTTGGCGATGGCGCGGTAGATGATCTCCATGCCGGGGCCGGAAATCAGGCGCTCAGTCGACACGTGCGGCCAGGTTTGCCACGCGTACTGCAGGATGGCGTATTCGCGCTCGTCGGCGGGCGCGAAGTTGGTGTGGCCGCCTTCCGACCCCAGGGTGACGAAACCGTCCACCGTCGGAATCACGCCGGACACGCCCAAGCCAGTGCCCGGACCCAGCACGCCGATCACGGAATTGCTGGCCGGGGCGCCACCGCCCACCTGCATCAGGTCCGCCGGTTTCAGGCCCGGCAGCGACATGGCCAGCGCAGTGAAGTCGTTCACCACCAGCAGCGTATGCAGGCCCAGGGCGCGCCGCACTTCGTCGGTGGAGAATTCCCAGTCGCGGTTGGTCATGCGCACGTAGTCGCCGCTGACCGGATTGGCCACCGCCAGCGCGGCGTGGTTCAGCGTGATGTCGGCATGGTCGGCCAGGTAGGTGCGCAGCAGCGGCACGATGCCGGTGAAGTCGTCGCACTTGAGCACGCGCACGGCACGGAACTCGGACGGGCCGGTCTGCAGCGCGAAGCGCGCATGCGTGGCGCCAATGTCCGCCAGCAGGCGCGGACCGTCCGCGAAAGCGGTGCGGCTGGATTTTTGGTCAACTTCAGCTTGTCTCATCGTCGATTTTGTCTTGTTGGGAAGTTACGCCCCAGAAGGCGGCAAGGATACCCGAAATACGCGATGTATAAAAGCAAACGCCCGCATCGCGGGCGTTACATTTGCTATGCCGCGTAGCCGAACCAGGCTCCGTAGGCCGGCAGCTTCACGCTGCCGTCCGCGCCAGCCTCGCCCGGCAGGCCGGGAGCGGCAATCGTTTCCGCGCCGGCCGCCTGCGGCAAGGTGAGCGTCGCCGGCTCCTTGCCCAGGTTGAACACGGCCAGCACGCTGCGCTCGCCCGCCAGGTCGCGGCGCAGCGCCAGCACCGGCTCCGGCGTGTCGAAGAACACCACGTCGCCGCGCGTCAGTTGCGGCATGCTGCGGCGCCAGGCGATGATCTTGCGCGCGAACGCCAGCGGCGAGGCGGCGTCGGCTTCCTGCACCGAGGCGGCGCGGGCGATGTGCTTCTCGTCCACCGGCAGCCACGGCTTGCCGCTGGTGAAGCCGCCTTGCGCTTCCTGGCTCCACGCGATCGGAGTGCGGCAGCCGTCGCGGCCCTTGAACTCCGGCCAGAAGGTGATGCCGTAAGGGTCCTGCAGCAGCTCGTAGGGCACGTCGGCTTCGGTGAAGGCCAGCTCGTCGCCCTGGTACAGGCACGGCGTGCCTTTCAGCGACAGCTGCATGGCCAGCACCAGCTTGGCCATTTCCGGCGACGGGTTGTCGCCGCCCCAGCGCGTCATCACGCGGATGGAGTCGTGGTTGCCCACCGACCAGGAGGCCCAGCCGTCCTTCACGCGCGCGCCGAACTGCTCCACCTGCGAGCGGATATGCCTGGCCGAGCACACCGGCGTGAGCAAGTTGAAACTGTAGGCCATGTGCAGCTTGTCGCCGCCCTCGGTGTATTCGGCCATCACGGCCAGCGAATCGTCGGCGCCCACTTCGCCGATGGCGACCGCGCCGTATTCGTCCAGCAGCTTGCGCAGCTTCTGCAGGAAGGCCACGTTCTCGGGCTGGGTCTTGTCGTGGATGTGGGCCTGCATGCCGTACGGGTTCACGTCCGTGACGGTGGAGGTGTCGCGCACCAGCGCCGGCGGGTTGCTGCGCAGCTGGCGGTCGTGGAAGTGGAAATTGCAGGCGTCCATGCGCACGCCGTCCACGCCGCGCTCCAGCCAGAACCGCAGCGCGTCCAGGTGCGCCTGCTGCACTTCCGGGTTGTGGAAGTTCAGGTCCGGCTGGCTGACCAGGAAATTGTGCATATAGTATTGCTTGCGGCGCGAGTCCCACTGCCAGGACGAGCCGCCGAACACGGACATCCAGTTGTTCGGCGGGCAGCCGTCCGGGGCCGGGTCGGACCAGACATACCAGTCGGCCTTCGGGTTGTCGCGGCTCTTGCGGCTTTCGGCGAACCACGGATGGTCTTCGGCCGTGTGCGACATCACCTGGTCGATCATGATCTTCAGGCCCAGGCTGTGGGCCTTGGCGATCAGGGCGTCGAAGTCGGCCAGGGTGCCGAACAGCGGGTCGACGTCGCAGTAGTCGGAAATGTCGTAGCCGAAGTCCTTCATTGGCGACTTGAAGAATGGCGAGATCCAGACAATGTCCACGCCCAGCTGCGCGATGTAGTCCAGCTTGGCGGTAATGCCGGGCAGGTCGCCCACGCCATCGCCGTTGCTGTCGTTGAAGCTGCGCGGATAAACCTGGTAGATGATCGCTTCGCGCCACCAGTTCGGGGACAATTGTTTGCTCATGTCGGTATCCAAGTGTTAGATTTGTAGAGAATATACATGATGTTTTTGTTTTTTTCAATTGGAATGCATGGCAGCCAGTCGCATCAATTTCCTTTAAAATCAATCACATAAATGAAATCACGAAAATTCGATACGTAGTCAAACTACAATCGATAAGCACATATTTATCGTATAGCAACTTGCATATACCAGTTGCCAAGGGCGGTGGGTTCGGCATAGCATCCCGATCAGTTAAATCCAGGGAGACAAAATGGCGCAAGCTGATCTACAAACGGGCAACGGCCCGATGCCTCGGCAGATACCGTTCATCATCGCCAACGAGGGATGCGAGCGCTTCAGCTTTTACGGCATGCGCAACATCCTCACGCCATTCCTGATCAGCACCCTGCTGCTGTTCGTGCCCATGGCAGACCGCGTGAGCGAGGCCAAGCACGTATTCCACACCTTCGTGATCGGCGTGTACTTCTTCCCCCTGCTGGGCGGCTGGATCTCCGACCGCTACTTCGGCAAGTACAACACCATCCTCTGGATGAGCCTCATCTACGTCTGCGGCCACGCCTGCCTTGCCATATTTGAAGACAATCTGCAGGGCTTCTATTTCGGCCTGTTCCTGATCGCCTTCGGCGCGGGCGGCATCAAGCCGCTGGTGTCGGCCTTCGTGGGTGACCAGTTCGACCAGACCAACAAGAACCGCGCCAAGACCGTATACGACGCCTTCTACTGGATGATCAACTTCGGCTCCTTCTTCGCCTCGCTGCTGATGCCGCTGTTCCTGAAGAACCTGGGCCCGGCGATCGCCTTCGGCATCCCCGGCATCCTGATGCTGATCGCCACCGTCATCTTCTACCTCGGCCGCAAGCGCTACGTGCACGTGCCGCCCGCCGCTCCCAGCCCGGACTCGTTCACCCGCGTGGCCCGCACCGCGCTGCTGACCAAGCTGCCCGGCCAATCGCGTCCCGGCCTGGCCATCGCCGTCATCGGCGCCCTTGGCGCGGTGGTGTCGCTGTGCATGTCGCCCTGGTGGGGCTTTGTCATCTCGGCCTGCTTCGCGCTGGTGCTGCTGCTGGCGTTCGGCGGCGTCGGCACCGCCATGCAGCTGGAACGCGCGCGCGGCCAGCACCCGGACGAAGCGGTGGAAGGCGTGCGCGCCGTGCTGCGCATCCTGGTGGTGTTCGCGCTGGTGACGCCGTTCTGGTCCCTGTTCGACCAGAAGGCCTCCACCTGGATCGTGCAGGCCAACTCCATGACCAGCCCCCTGCTGTCGATCTTCGGCTGGGAGTTCAAGGTACTGCCGGCGCAGATGCAGGCGCTGAATCCGCTGCTGGTGATGCTGCTGATCCCGCTGAACAATTTGGTGGTCTACCCGATGATACGCAAGATGGGCATCGAACCGACCGCGCTGCGCCGCATGGGCGCCGGCATCGCCATCTCCTCGCTGTCCTGGATCGTGATCGGCTGGGTGCAGGTGATGATGGACGGCGGCACGCCGATGTCCATCCTGTGGCAACTGCTGCCGTATGCGCTGCTGACGCTGGGCGAAGTGCTGGTGTCGGCCACCGGCCTGGAATTCGCCTACAGCCAGGCGCCGCCATCGATGAAGGGTTCCATCATGAGCTTCTGGACCCTGGCCGTCACTGTCGGCAACCTGTGGGTGCTGATCGTGAACTCCAGCGTGAAGAACGAAGCCGTATTGGGCCATATCGCCAACAGCGGCCTGAGCGTGATCGCGTTCCAGATGTTCTTCTTCGCCGGCTTCGCCATGCTCACCGCGCTCGCCTTCGCGCTGTATGCGATGCGCTACAAGATGGTGGACAACTACCGCGTGGAGCCGGATCCTAATCCGTGCTACGGCACGCCGGAGCCGAAGGCGACGTAATCCGCCGCGGTTTCCGCCCCTGCAGTTTGTACAGCCCGCCCCGCGCGGGCTGTTTTCATTCCGCTGCGGGCGTGCGCGGCGACGGCCTGCTGCGGCCCGACATCGCGCTGCCGCAAGACCCTTACCGAGACGACGCGCAAGCCGCCGCGCTGCTGGCAGGGTTGAGGTAGTAGACCGGACCGGCGCGGCGGAAATCCGCACAAGGCATGGCCAGGATTCCGGGTTTACGCCCAGCCAGCTCCCGGCGCTCCGCCATGCGGCAGCGCACCAAACGAATCAAATCAAGCACTTGGCTTTTTCGGCCCGCGTGGCACGGTTTCTGCTCACTAGCTCCTTACAACAAACCCGTTCAGGAGACGAACATGAGCATCAGCAAGAACATCATCCGCGCCATTCCCTTCGCCATCGCCGCCGCATTCGCAGCGTCCGCAACCACCGCCAGCGCACAGGAAGTGGTCCGCCTCGGCAACCTCAAATTCGCGCACTACGGCGCCGTGTCGTACATCAAGGAGATCGCGCCCAAGTGCGGCATCAAGGTGGAAGAGCACATCTTCGCCAAAGGCCCGGACGTGATGCAGGCCATCCTGGCCGGTGAACTGGACGTGGGCGCCACCGCCTCCGAGGCGGCGATCCAGGGCCGCGCCAACGGCGCCCCGATCTACGTGGTGGCAGGTTTCGCAAAAGGCGGCGCGCGCCTGGTCGCGCGCCCCGACGGCGGCATCAAATCCATCAAGGACCTGAAGGGCAAGAAGGTCGGCGTCACGCGCGGCGGCATCCACGAGGTGCTGCTGGCGGCCGAGCTGCAGCAGGCCGGCATCACCTTCTCCGACCAGCCGGGCAAGGACGTGCAGCTGATCTTCCTGGCGTTCGCGGACCTGAACCAGGCCCTGCTCGGCAAGAACCTGGACGCCATCATGCAATCGGAACCGCAATCGTCGCAGGCCATCAACAAGGGCTTCGGGGTGGAAGTGATGAAGCCTTACGACACGCCGATCGGCGAGCCGGTACGCACCATGGTCATGAGCGAGAAGTTCTACAAGGAGCGCCGCGCAACTGCCGCCAAGTTCATGAACTGCTTCGTGCAGGCCACCAAGACCTTCATCGACAGCAAGCCGACCGCCGAGAAGTATGTGCGCGAAGTGATCTTCAAGAACCAGATCACGGCCGACGACTTCCAGGACGCCATCAGCAACTCGCCCTACTCCTACGACGTGACCGCCCAGCACATCCAGATCACCACGGACGTGATGGCCAAGACCGGCGTGGGCAAGATGCGCAAGCCGCCGGTGGCCACCGAGTGGGTCAAGACCGACCTGCTGGACGAAGCGAAGAAAAGCCTGAACATCAAATAAAGCGGGGACATCATGAAAAAACTGAATTGGCATGAGATCGGCACCGGGCTGGTGGTGCCCGCCGTTGTCGTCCTGCTGTGGCAAGCCAGCGCCATGCTGGGCTGGGTCAATCCGCAGGTGCTGCCGTCGCCGGTGGCGGTGGTGCAGAAACTGATCGAATACGCGCTGCCGCTGACCGCCTACGACCCGGCCGCCTCGTCCTGGCTGTCGTGGGCCATGTCGGGCGAACTGTGGATGGACACGCTGGGCAGCATGTACCGGGTGGTGGTCGGCTTCGCCGTCGGCGCCGGCCTGGCCTTGCCGCTCGGCCTGATGATGGGTTCCAGCCCGCGCGCCTACTCCTGGTTCAACCCGCTGATGCAGCTGCTGCGCCCCATCCCGCCGATCGCCTACATCCCGCTGTCGATCCTGTGGTTCGGCCTGGGCAACGCGCCGGCCGTGTTCCTGATCGCCATCGGCGCCTTCTTCCCGGTGCTGATGAACACCATCGCCGGGGTGCGCCAGGTCGACGGCATCTACATCCGCGCCGCGCGCAACCTCGGCGTGAGCCAGCGCACCATGTTCGTGCGCGTGATGCTGCCGGCGGCCGTGCCCTACATCCTGTCCGGCGTGCGGATCGGCATCGGTACCGCTTTCATCGTGGTGATCGTGTCCGAGATGATCGCCGTAAACAACGGCCTCGGCTTCCGCATCCTGGAAGCGCGCGAGTACTTCTGGTCCGACAAGATCATCGCCGGCATGATCAGCATCGGCCTGCTGGGTCTCTTCATCGACATCGGCATGAATAAACTGAACAATCATTTGCTGCGCTGGCACCGTGGCCTGGAGAACTGAGATGAGCAAAATGGAAAAGAACTTCAGCCACATCGCCGTGCGCGGCGTGAACAAGGTATTCAAGAGCACCGACCGCGAAGTGGTCGCCCTGAAAGACATCAACCTGGAGATCCCGCAGGGCCAGTTCGTCTGCCTGCTGGGGCCTTCGGGCTGCGGCAAGTCCACACTGCTGAACGCCATCGCCGGCTTCTCGCTGCCCTCCAGTGGCGAGATCACCGCCGCCAGCCAGGTCGTGACCGGCCCCGGTCCCGAGCGCGGCATGGTGTTCCAGGAATATGCGCTGTTCCCGTGGATGACTGTGGAGAAGAACATCGCCTTCGGCCTGGAAGTCAAGGGCATGTCCAAGGACCAGATCGACCAGACCGTGTCGAAGCTGCTGGCCATGCTGTCGCTGAGCGACTTCCGCCACCGCTTCCCGAAAGACCTGTCGGGCGGCATGCGCCAGCGCGTGGCGATCGCCCGCGTGCTGGCACTGGACTCGCCCATCATGCTGATGGACGAGCCGTTCGGCGCGCTGGACGCCCTCACCCGGCGCAACCTGCAGGACGAGCTGCTGCGCATCTGGGCCGAGCTGAAGAAGACCATCATCTTCGTCACGCACAGCATCGAAGAAGCGATCTACATGGCCGACCGCATCGTGGTGATGACCTACCGTCCCGGCACCGTCA
>NZ_BAAKJE010000283.1:0-242 GCF_059704565.1 Massilia sp. NBRC 108631 | reverse complement strand
GTCGGGCGGCATGCGCCAGCGCGTGGCCATTGCCCGCGTGCTGGCGCTCGATTCGCCCATCATGCTGATGGACGAGCCGTTCGGCGCACTGGACGCGCTGACGCGGCGCAACCTGCAGGACGAGCTGCTGCGCATCTGGGCCGAGCTGAAGAAGACCATCATCTTCGTCACGCACAGCATCGAAGAAGCGATCTACATGGCCGACCGCATCGTGGTGATGACCTACCGTCCCGGCACCGTCA
>NZ_BAAKJE010000282.1:0-207 GCF_059704565.1 Massilia sp. NBRC 108631 | reverse complement strand
AAGGCGTGGAGCTGGACCGCTCGCTACTGGCCAACTGGGTCGGTGCCTGCCATACCTTGCTGCGCCCGCTGGTCGATGCGGTGCGGCGTCACGTGTTTGCTGCCTGGTGAGCGACAATTATCTTGGCCGGTAGACGACAACTATCTTGGCCGGTTGTCACCTGAAACCGGCCCGGTGCGGAAGCGAGGTTTACAGTTGTTTCATTCA